>JALWZG010000039.1 GCA_027002825.1 Caldifarciminota bacterium | reverse complement strand
CCCCACCCCCCGATGGATATCCTCCTCGCCCCTTTCAAAACGACCGGAGGGGTCAGGGCTTCCGGTGGTAGGGGTGATCTCCTCCTGAGCGAAGTCTCCGACGCCATGAAGGGTCCGTGGTGTTGCAGGTGATCGTACAGAAGCATAACCTTTGAGAGCCTCACGTACACCCTTTTGACCTCCCTTTCGGGGAGTCCATCCGGGTACACCCAGAGGAGGTCCACATCGGAAAAACCCGTCTCCGTGCCGTCCGCAAGACTTCCGAAAAGGACTAAGGTGCCCACGTCCACGGCGGAGGCTATCTTCCCGTATAAGGGATGTGGGAGGAAGGGGGCGATGAGGTTGATGTGTACTACTTTATTATCGCCTTTATCCATTTTTTGACCTTACCGAATATCCCCGCATCCCGCCGCTCGTACTCCTCAACCGCCGCCAAGGCCTGTCTGTAGCCGGCCTCTATGAGCTCCCTTGTCCTTGAGAAGTCAAAAAAGGAAACGTCAAAGGGGGGATCGAGTGGAACGTAGAGGACGTCCATGTTGTGTTCCTTCGCGAAGATCTCCTGCTCCTTGATCTTGGCGTCCAACAGAAACCTTATGGTGCTGGAGAGGATACCGTAGAGGTTGTAGACCTCGTCGTCAAACGACCTACCACCCCTTATGTGCAGGGCAACCATCTCCTTCGCCCCTCTCTCCGCCGCTATCTTGTACGGCGTGTTGCTGTAGAAACCCCCGTCGACCAGCGTCATCCTCTCATATCGCCAGGGCGGGAAATAAGGTGGGATGGCCGTTGAGGCCATTATCGCGTCTATAACGGAGTCCAAAGGGTTGTCGCCGAAGACGTAAACCTTACCCGTGCGCAGATCGAAGGCGGGTACGTACGCCCTGATCCTCAGCTCACCGAACTTCTTCACGGGGACGTTCTTTCTGATGAAGTTGTAAAAGGCCTTGTTTGAGAAAAGACTCGTCCTGTTCCTCAGAAGTCGCAGAAAAGCCCTCAGTCTACCCTCCGGAAGTATGTCCTCCTTTCTCATCTTCAACCACATCTCTTCCAGTTCCTTCACCCCCTCAAGCGTGGGCTTGTAGGCGAAGTAAACGCCGTTCACCGCCCCTATTGACACCCCCACCACCATATCAAACTCAAACCCCTTTTCAAGCAGGGCCTTCAAGGCACCCACCTGCATACTCCCCCGCGTTGAACCGCCGCTCAGAACAAGGGCCCGCATTCCAACTTTACATTTTAAACCCGTCCCACAGGCGGATGCACACCCTTAGATTTAAGGGTTGGCATGTTCGCATGTCCCTACAGGAGCTTGACGGGGATACCGGACGGTGGATGTGGGACGTTCAGGTCCCTTAAGGCTCTACTACACGGAGATGTGGTGAAAAGCCTTTACTACAACCCCCTCACACTCCCCGTCCTCCTCCTCCTCATGCTCCTTCCCTTCGTCTCCTTCAAGACGCGCTTGAAAGTCTTGGCGTTCATCGCCTGCCTTTACGTTGCCCTCACACTCGTCCGCCTCGTCCTCCACCTTATGGGTGTAAGGGTGCCGATGCTGTACTCCCCGGAATTGTAGAGGTGCGACCTTAGAATAGGTCGCGTGGAGAGACTCCTCCTCGTAGCCCTAAACCTCCTCCCCGGAATAGGACCACAGACGGTGAGGAAGCTCATAAAAACCTTTGGCAGCCTGGAGGCTGCGATTGAGGAGAGGGAGAGACTACACCGTGTGGTGGGGAGGAAGAAGGCCGAAATCCTGAGGGGAGTTGACCTGAAGTTGGCACAGGAGGAAATCCTGAAGGCGGAAGAACTCGGTGTGGGTGTGCTGACCTTGTTGGACGAGGGCTTCCCCAAAAAGCTTAAGACGTTTGATTACCTTCCGACCGTCCTATACTACAGGGGGGATGTCGGTGTTCTGGACGGGAGGAGCGTTGCCGTCGTTGGGACGAGATACCCCAGCGAGGACGCCAAAACCTTTACGGAGAAGCTCTGTCACAGGTTGGCATCCGCGGGTTTCACCGTCGTATCCGGAGGGGCCTACGGTATAGACACACACGCCCACGTAGGGGCCTTGAAGGGTGGAAAAACGGCCGTCGTGCTGGGTTCGGGGTTCGGGAGGATCTACCCGCGGGGAAACCTTCACCTCTTTGAGAGGGTGGTGGAATCGGGGGGGGTTGTCCTTTCCGAATTCCCCATAGACACACCTCCGCTTTCGGGAAACTTCCCCGCCCGCAACCGCGTCATAGCTGCCCTCGGAGATCTCCTCGTGGTCGTCCAGGCCCCCCGGAAGTCCGGCGCCCTGATAACGGCGACTTGGGCCCTCGATCAGGGTAAGGACGTCTGGGCGGTCCCCTTCAGCCCCATGGAGAGGAGGGCCTACGGTAGCAACAGGTTGATATACGAGGGGGCCAAACCCCTTTACGATCTTGAGGAGTTCCTGCTCGAAATAGCCGGTGATGTGATGCCCCGCCCCGGATACCACGAGGACGATTTGGACGAACTTGAGGCCCACATGGTTGAAATCCTTCGCCAACCCATGCACATAGACGAGATATCCTACAAAACCGGCATAAGTCCGACCCGCCTTTACCCCCTCCTCCTGTCGCTTCAGATGAGGGGATACGTTCAGGAGCTTCCCGGCAAGCTCTACAAGGCGACGGTATGAAGAGGAAGAACTACCTCCTGAGGGCGCGCAAGAGGATCTTCTACTCGCTCTCGGAAGTGGAGAGGATCACGGGTTTACACAGGAAAAGGATTTACACGCTTGAACGTATGGGTTTTGTCAAGTCAAGGTTGCAGTCCGGTCGCCGGTTTTACACCGAGAGGGATCTGAAGAGGCTCATGGACTTCAGGTACCTCTCCAAGACCTACCCCATGGACGTCATAGTGCGGAATTACGAGGAGCTGAAGCTTGAGGCCGAGCTCAAGAGGTACAGGGAAAGGCTCATGGGGATGAGAAACCGTATAGTCAGGCTTTTAAAGGAGATGGGCGAGTATGCGGGCTAAGGCCCTGAGCGTGGCGGGCTTTGACCCTTCGGGTGGCGCCGGTATCTTGGCGGACGTCAGAACCTTCAACAGATACGGGGTTTACGGGGCCGCGGTTATAACGGCCGTAACCTTTCAGAACACCTCAGGTGTTGAGGGGGTCCTACCCCTCTCACCCGAAGACGTCAGACACCAGATGGAAACCCTCCTGAGGGACATGGACTTCCACTCCTTTAAGGTGGGTATGCTCGCCAACGCCCCAATCGCCCTCGTCGTATCGGAAACCCTCAAGGAACACGGGGTGAAAAACCTCGTGCTCGATCCCGTTATCCGATCATCCTCAGGTGCCACCCTGTTGGAAGGGGAGGGGGTTGACGTGATGGTGGAAACCCTCTTCCCCATATCCACCGTCATAACGCCCAACGTTCCCGAGGCGGAGGTCCTGGCCTCCCTTGAGATAAAGGGGGAGGAGGATATGCTAAGGGCCGCGCGGAAGGTGTTGGACCTCGGCCCCAAGGCGGTTCTCGTGAAGGGGGGACATCTAAAAGGTGATGTTTACGACGTTCTTGTGGTCAGGAAACCGGACGGTGAGAGGGTTTACAGGTTTCGCGCTGAGCGTTTAAAATATGACGTCCATGGCACGGGATGCGTCCTCTCCTCGTCCATAGCGGCGCTTCTGGCCCTTGGCTACGACGTAATAACCGCCGTTAGCATGGCAATAACGGACATGAGAAACGCCCTGAAGGAAAGGGCTGTGAGGGTGGGTAAGGGTAGGAGGGTCCTGTTCTGAACGGAGTAGGCGCTCCCGCTCACAACCTCCGCCCACCCGCCGGATCAAAAGCCCCGTAGAGATAATACATCTCAAACGCCGTGAGAGCGGCGAGCGATGCGTTTGGCGTACGGGCATTCATCTCTCAGGGGACACACCTCGCATGAGGGGTTTTTGGGCTTGCACACGGCCTGACCAAAGGCCACCATATAAACGTTCACCTTCCCCCACATATCCTTTGGGAGGACCTCCATAACAAACCTCTCCACATCCTCAGGTCTCTTCGCCTCCGGCAAAACCTTCCATCTCTCTTTTATAATCCTGAAAACGTGTGTGTCAACGGCCACCGCCGGCTTTCCAAAGGCGTTGTAGAGGACGATGTTGGCCACCTTCCTACCGACACCCCTGAACCTCAGAAGTTCTTCAAGGTTGTCCGGGACCCTTCCCCCGTATTCCTTAACTATCCGGCACGCCGCCTCTTTGACATTCTTGGCCTTCTGTCTGTAGAACCCGAGTGGTTTTAGGATTTCCTCCACCTCACGCAGGGGCATCTCACACAGAGCCTCAGGCGTAGGTGCCCTCCTCAGCAGCTCCCCTGCCACCCTATGGGTTATCTCGTCCCTCACCCTTGGACTTAGCATGGTCGTGATCAGGGCGTGGAAGGGCGAGGTGGACTTCACCTCCTTCATGAGCTTTACAGGCGCCTTATCCTTCGGAATCTTCGGGTACAGCTCCTCCAAAACCCTCACGAACCTCACAAACCTCTCCCTCCTGTCCATGTGGGAGGTTAGTGTAAGGCGGGAAAATTCCACCCCCGCACCTTTAAAATAGAGCTCTCATGCTGGAGAAGATAGCAAGCCCTGAGGACTTAAAGGCCTTCTCCTACGAGGAGCTGGAGGAGTTGGCCAAGGAGATAAGGGAGGTCATAGTTGAGGTCACGTCGGAGAACGGTGGACACGTGGGCCCAAACCTCGGAGTGGTGGAGCTGACCATAGCCCTCCTGAGGAACTTCTCCCCACCGAAGGACAAGATAGTCTGGGACGTGTCCCACCAGACCTACGTTTATAAACTCCTGACCGACAGGAAGGACAGGTTCCACACGCTGAGGCGTTACGGGGGCATATCCGGTTTTGCCAACATATTTGAGAGCGAGTACGATGCGTGGGGTGCGGGGCATGCCGGCACGGCACTATCCGCGGCCCTTGGGATGGCAAAAGCCCGTGATTACACGGGTGAGGATTACCACGTGGTGGCCGTGATAGGGGACGCCTCCCTTACCATAGGTATGACCCTTGAGGCCATGAACAACGCTGGCTCCCTTGGCGTAGACCTCATAACCATCCTCAACGACAACGGGTGGTCCATAGACAAGAACGTCGGCCGCATAGCCCAGATGCTCGCCCACGTACAGGTCAACCCCCTATACAACACCCTCAGGGACAAGCTCTACCGCATTCTCCCGAGTAAGGGGAAGTACTGGGGAAGCAAGCTTGAGGACGTCATAAAGACCATAGTGCAAGACCCGGCCGCCCTCTTTGAGTTCTTCGGATTCAGGTACATCGGCCCCATAGACGGACACAACATCAAGAGGTTGGACGAGATCCTCAAAAACGCCAAGTCCCTGAAAGGCCCCATCCTCATACACGTCATAACCGAAAAGGGGCGCGGTTATCCCCCCGCCCTGAAGGATCCGGAGACCTTCCACGGGTTGGGATCCTACGATAAGGTGGACGGTAAGCCCAAAAAGAAGCCGAAGTCCAGACCTAAATACTCCAAGGTCTTCGGCCAGACCGTCCTTGAAATAGCCCGTCAGGACATAACCGTCGTCGGTATAACCGCTGCCATGCCGAAGGGAACGGGTCTGGACCTTTTGAGGGATCACCTCCCCAGCCAGTATTACGATGTCGGAATAGCCGAGCAGCACGCCGTCACCTTTGCGGCGGGCCTGGCCCGTGCCGGTGTAAAGCCCTTCGTCGCCATATACTCCACGTTCCTCCAGAGGGCCTACGATAGCGTCATACACGACGTCGCCCTTCAAAAGCTCCCCGTCAGGTTTTTCATGGACCGTGCGGGTTTGGTCGGAGACGACGGCCCCACCCATCACGGCGTGTTTGACCTCTCCTACCTCAGAGCCATACCCAACTGCGTGATCATGGTTCCAAAGGACGGGGATGAACTGAGGGACATGGTTTACACGGCCTGGAGGTACGAAAAGGGACCTATATTCACGAGGTATCCGAGGGGAGAGGTTCCGAGCGAACCCGGATTCGGCCCCCCCCACATCCTCCCCATAGGGGAGTGGGAGCTGATGGTTGAAGGGGAAGGGGACGTTGTCCTTCTCCCCGTGGGGTACTTCGTATACCCCGTTCTGGACGTAGTCCGGGAACTCCATGAAAGGGGTATTTACCCCACGGTTTACAACGCCCGCTTTGTAAAACCCCTGGACAGGGAGGTGATGGAGAGCGCCGTCGCGGGCGCGAGATACGTGTTCACATTTGAGGACAACGTCCTCATGGGTGGGTTCGGCAGCGCCGTGCTGGAGTACCTGGGCGACAGGGGTATGCTAAGCGACAAACGGATCGTCAGGTTCGGAATACCGGACCGTTTCATAACCCACGGCGACAAATCCCTCCTCCTAAAAGAGATAGGTCTTGACAGACAAAGCCTCCTTGAGGCCATACTCCGAACCCTACGGGTTAGGGTGAGAAGGGGATAAGAATTACCCAAGCATCTCTACGGCCATGGCGACGGAGCCGCCTCCCCCGAGACAGAGGGCCGCCAGACCGAGCTTGCCACCCGTGCGTTTGAGGGCGTGGATGAGGGTGACGAGTATCCGGGCGCCCGAAGCCCCGATGGGGTGGCCGAGGGCGATGGCTCCACCGTGGATGTTGAACTTGTTCCAGTCCCACGGCATCACCCGGTAGTCGGCCAGAACCTGAGCGGCGAAGGCCTCGTTTATCTCTATCAGGTCAAACCCGTTTATGTCCTTGAGGCCTATCCGGTCCATGACCTTCTTGATGGCTATGGGAGGGGCGAAGAAGAGGTCCTTGGGGTCGGTGAAGCCGCTCGCGTAGGCCAGGATGCGGGCTACGGGCTTGAGACCGTTGGCCCTCGCCCAATCCTCGTCCGCTACGACCAGGGCTGCGGCACCGTCGGAGAGGGGAGGGGCGTTCCCGGCCGTCACCTTACCGTCCTTCTGGAAGGCGGGGGGCAGTTTGGCGAGCTTCTCCAGGGAGGTGTCCCTGCGGGGGGTCTCGTCCGTATCCACGACGAAGGAACCTTTCTTGGTCTTGACCTCGATCGGGACTATCTCCTCCTTGAACCACCCGTTGTCTATGGCCCTGATGGCCTTCATGTGGCTCTCGTACGCGAGCCTGTCCATCTCCTCCCGCGTCACCCCGGCCTTCTCGGCGGTGTACTCGGCGAGGTTGCCCATATGGACGTCGTTGAAGGCGCACCACAGGCCGTCCTTTATCATCAGATCCTCAAGCTCAAGCGAGCCGTACTTAACCCCCTTGCGGATGAAAGCGGCGTGGGGGGCGTTGGTCATGGACTCCTGACCTCCGGCCACGGCCAGTTTGATGTCTCCGGCCTTTATGGCCCTGGCCATCTGCATCACGGCCTCCAGACCGGAGCCGCACACCTTGTTTATGGTCTCGGCGGGTATGGATGTGGGGAGGCCGGCCTTGACGGCCGACTGACGGGCGGGGTTCTGACCGCTCCCTCCCTGTATCACCTGCCCCATCATGACCTCGTCTATGTCCTCCGGCTTCACCCCCGCCCTCTTCACCGCCTCCCTTATCACTACGGCGCCTAGGTCCGTAGCCTTGAAGCTGGCCAGATTGCCGAGTATCTTACCGATGGGCGTCCTGACACCCGCGAGAATTACCGGCTTTCCCATAGGCGGGTAGTTTAAAGGGGAGCGGTCCCTCCACCCAACGTAGGGCCTGACACCTTTATAATATCCACCTCTGCGGGTCCGTAGCTCAACAGGCAGAGCACCCGGCTGTTAACCGGGGGGTTGCAGGTTCGAGTCCTGCCGGGCCCGTTTTTTTGGTAGGCTTCTTCGATTCGGGATTGGGGGGTTTGGTGGCGTTGAAGGAGTTTTTTTCAAACTCCTGCGCGCACGTGGTTTACTTCGGAGACCTGAAAAACCAACCCTACGGTGAGAAAACCCCTCAGGAGATCTTCAACCTTTCAAGAAAGGCCGTGGACTTCCTCTTGGAGAAGGGGGTTCGCGAGGTTTTCATCGTGTGCAACACGGTTTCGGCGAACGCCCTTGACGATTTGAGGGCGACCTTTGGGATACCCATACACGGCATAACGGACTGGCTGCGCTATTACACGCCCCCTTCCAAGAGGGTTTACGTTATAGGGACTCCCGCCACCATAAGGTCGGGACTTTACCAGAAGGCTCTCGGCGCCGAGGGCATAGAGACCCCCGAGCTGGCCCTTTTGATAGAGGAGGGACACTGGGAGGATGAAACGGTCAGGGAGTACCTCCAGAGGGTCCTTCCCCGCGGGGAGTACGTCCTCGTTTTGGGGTGTACCCACTACCCCGTCCTTGAACCCCTCATAAGGGAGATCAGGCCTGAGGTGGAGACGGTGGATCCCGCGCGTATCCTCTTTGAGAACGTGCGGATAAACGATGGGAGGAGGAAGGTGGATGTGTTCCTAACCGCCGAAAACCCGCTCTACCCGGACTTCTTAAAGAGGCTCGGCCTTTGGGATTATGTGGGTGGTATTGACGTACTTCGGTAGGGTCGGGGCGGTGGAGGTGGAGGGGAACCGCTGGACAAAAGAGGATTACATTCTGAGGTACATAGGTCTGGAGGTGGGGGACAGCGTGGGACCGGAGGAAATCCTGAAGGTCAAGAGGAACCTGTGGGAGCTCAGGCTTTTCAGGGACGTACAGGTCCTCTTCCGGCGGGACACCCTGAGGATAAACGTGAAGGAGAACTGGTACATCTTCCCCTTCCCCTATCTGGACGTTTCCACCCGCGGGATAACCGTTGGACTCGGTGTGCAGCACTCCAACTTCAGAGGTGTGGGTGAAAGCCTGTACGCCCTCGCCGCGGTGGGGTATACGAGGATTTTCAGCGTTGGATGGAACACACCCACGCATAGGATGGTCAAAACCCGCCTGTCCTTTGACCTGGGAAGGGAGGTGTACTTCTCATACGCCTACAGGATGGGGTTGGACATACTCAGGGGGAGGTTCAAGTTCGGCTCGCGGCTTGACACCGCCTGGAGGTTTCAGTCGGAGCTCTCCCTGAACAGGTACGTCTCCGATAGCGTCCATCTCATGTTCTCCCCCACGGGTAGGGACCTCTTCGCCAAGTTCTCCGTCTCCATAACGAGGGACACCCGCGATTGGGAGCTTTATCCGAGGAGCGGATACGTGGCGAGGGCGACCTTTTCGGATTACATGGGCGGGTTCACGGCATGGCAGTACGGCTTTTCCCTTCAACGCTTTTCAACCTTTGGGAGGACGACCCTTGTTCCGTACGTCAGGGTTGTCGCCACGTTTGGGGAGCTACCCGTGTACCTCCTTCCCTACCTCGTGGGAACCTCCTCCGTTTTAAGGGGGAACTTCCCCTCTCAGAGGATCGTGGGGCGTGATATGTTTGTGTTCTCCCTTGAGGTCAGGAGGGTTCTCCTTGACCGGTTTCCGGAACCCTTCAACCTGATATCCGACGGCGGTATGGCCCTCCTGATGTACCTGGATTTCGGAAGGGCGGACGGCAACCGTGTCCTGATAGGGGGTGTAGGTGCTATGGTGTACACACCGCTTGGAAGCTTCACCGGAAGTATAACCTACGGCACCACGGGATTTTCAACCTTTTTCGGCCCGTCTGCGAGGATCTTTTGAGTTCACCTTTAGAATGGCTCGTCAGGGGTGGCCGCGAAGCTTTTCCTGATCAGGAAGTACATCTTCAGCAGTGGGAGCAGGGTTATATCCGTGTTCGCCTTTTTGAGCGTCCTCTCCATATCCATCGGTGTGGCCGTCCTGATAATAGTCACGGGCATAATGAACGGATTTCAGATGGAGCTCAAGAGGAGGATTCTGATACTGCAACCCCACCTCCACATATCCAACCCCATGGGGTTTCCCTTTAGGAACACCGATGAGATCGTAAGGGAACTGCGCTCTGTCGGCATAAGGGCGACACCTGCCGTCCTATCAAAGGCAATAGTGAAGCGCGGGAACTTCCTGGACGGTATAGTTGTGAGGGGGCAGAGCGTGGAGTTCATGAGAGGGGAGATAGGGGATTACATGGTAGTGGGTGAGGTGAGGGAAGGGGCGCTTTTGGGGGTTAGCCTGGCCCACCGTATAGGGGTTGAGCCTGGGGCAAAGATAGAAATAGTCACGCTCAAGAACACCCCCTTTGGACCGCAGATGATCCCCCACAGGGTTGAGGTGGTGGGCATATACGAGACCGGCCTCATGCTGCACGACGATCAAACCGTCCTGTTGGATATAAAAACCGCCAGGGAAATCTTCGGTCTGAAAGACGACGAAACCATGCTCCTCTTCGGCTACGTGGACAACCCCTACGAGGCGGAGAAGTACTGCTCAAAGGTCGCCAAACTGGAGCTCGCCTGCACCTCATGGAAGAGTATAAACAGAACCCTGTTTGCGGCCCTTAAGATGGAGAGGCTCGCCATTTCCCTGTCCTTTGCCCTCATCCTACTCATATCGGCCATAAACGTGGTCGTAAGCATCACCATGCTCACGTTGGAAAAGAGGTGGGAGATCGGCCTGATGAAGGCCATAGGTTTTACGACGTGGGACATAGCCTTTGCCTTTACGGGTGTGGGGGGTATTCTCGGGTTTTTCGGCCTCCTCTTCGGAACGGTTTTCGGATGGGGGATCTCCTATGTGGCGGACACGTACAAGTTGGTGAAGATTCCACCGGACGTCTACATGATAAACTACGTCCCCATAAAACCCCAGCTGCTGGACTGGATGGTGATCCTCGTTTTGACCGTGGCCATTTCCCTCCTCGCGGCCTACATACCCGCCAGCTTCGCCGCGAGGCTGAAACCCGTAGACGCCCTGAGAAAGGTCGTCTGATGGTATGGGTTGATCTGGCCAACTCCCCGCAGGTGATGTTTTTCGCCCCTTTTATCAGATCCCTACAGGAGAGGGGTGTTGAGGTTCTGATCACGGTTAGGGATTTCTCCGAGACCGTAACCCTCGCGACAAAAAAGGGGCTTAGGTTTCATCTGATAGGCGGGTACGGTGGAAGGGGGAGGTTGGGGAAGGCCTTCAACCTTGTTAAGAGGGCCTACCTTCTGGCATCCTTTGTGGGGGGAAGGGGTGTGAAGCTGGCCCTATCCCACAACTCCTACGAGGCCATTTTGGCCGCGAGAATCTTAAACCTACAGACCTGGACGTACATGGACTACGACGGGCAGCCGGCAAACCACCTCGCCTTTCGCCTCGCCCACAGGATTTACGTGCAGGAGTGGTTTCCCGAGGACGCCCTGAGGAGATTCGGAGCATCTCCGGAAAGGGTTTTCCGGTACAGGGGACTGAAAGAGGAGGTTTACCTGAGGGATTTCAAACCCGACCCCTCCTACCCCTCTTCACTCGGTGTGAGGAGGAGACCCTTTGTCGTGGCAAGACCACCTTCAACCTCCTCGCTTTACAGCAGGGGATACGGTGAGTTCTGGGAGATCCTCGCCGAGATGAGGGGTAAGGGTTATGACGTTCGGGTGGTCGCGAGGAATCCGGAGGACGGGGAGTACGCCCACAGGTACGGTTTGCACCTATTACCCAAGCCGGTTGACGGCCCTCAGCTGCTCTACTGGTGCGATGCCTTCGTCGGGGGTGGGGGCACCATGACGAGGGAGGCTGTGATCCTCGGCACCAGGACCTTCACCGTCTTCCCGGCCGCTGGATTTCTGGACGCGAAGCTGATGGAGATGGGGCTGCTTGAAAGGCTTGACAGGGAAAAGGTGAGATCCCTGCGTTTGGACGTCAAAAGGGAAAGGAGTGTCCGCCACTTCAACCCCCACCTCCTGGATGACCTGATAGGGGATGTCATGGATTGGCTCAACGGACAAACCTGACGGGAACCTTAACCGTAAACCGTGAGATCGCTCCGAAGAAGCCCTCGGCGTTCTCCAAGTTTCCCCTGTCCAACACGCCCCAGGTGTACCTGCCCTCGTCCAAGGCCCAAACCTTCACGGCATAAACGCCGTCCTTCCATTCGAAGGCGGGGGCGTTGTAGGCGAGGAAAGGGGGGAACGCCCTCAGGTTTTCGGGGACACCCTCCGCAAGGGACGTGTCGGGTAGGGGGACGAAGATGTACCTCGGCGGGTTGAAGTAGGTTATGCTGTCCCTCTTCTCCCAGTTGAAGACGAACGTGTAGTAATAGACCGCACCCCGAACCTTCTCCCACACGGCCAGAACCCCCGTATCCTGGGGTAGTCTTACGGTATCCACGGGTGAGAGGGATGTGTCCGGGTTCACCCTGAGCAGTACGAAGGAAAAGGTGTCGGGTGTGGTCGCCCAACCACGGGCCGTGTCTCCTCGCCACACCACGGTCAGCTGGTAGCGGGTAAGGGGTTTGGGTGAGAACTTGGCCACGTAAAACCAGACGCTGTCCTCACCGAAGGTGCTGTCCGAGAAGTTGGAGAAGTCCACAACCCTGACGGGCAGAAGTTGTGGGGAAAAGCGGACGGTGGTATCCCGCGATGACACGAAGACTTCGGCATCGGTCAGCCCCCTACCGCGCGGCTCGGACGGATCCCTCGGACGGTCCACGAAAACGTACTGCAGGGTATCACCCACCACAAGCTGGGCGCTGATGTAGAGAGGGGGAACGGGTGGGGACTGGCTCAGAGGCTCACATCCCCACCCCAAGAGGGCGAGTAGCGCTGGGGCTACCCTCCTCATCTCTTCACGACCTTCAGGACCTTGCCTCCCACCTTTACGAAGTAAACACCCGGCGGGTAGGTTTTCATGATCACCTTGTCAACCCTACCCACGAAGAGCCTCCTTCCCAACATATCGTAAACCTCAACGTCCTCAACACCCGCAAGGGTTATGACCCCGTCCTTGGACACGAGAACTCCTCCGGCCACACCTCCCCTCTCCGCGACCCGTGTGGACTGAAGGCTCTGTCCTATGAGCATAAAGGCGAAATCGGAGGTGTTGTTGTCCCTGTAAGGCGCCCACGTCTGTCCGTTCGTGGACTCGTACGTGTTCCTTGAGTACGGACCTGTGGTGTCCATTATCACGGCGGGTCCCAGGTTGTGGGTTTGTATGTAGTAGAGGTAAACCGGCTCGTTCACCACCACCCCTCCCGGTATGGGCAGGGGGACTATATAAGCCGTATCGGGATTTACGGTAACGCTCCACTGGGCGAGGGTGTCCCAGCTCTCACTCACCAACAGGACGGGCGCCGTTATCGGGCCGCATCCGGACTCGGTTGAACTGCATCCGGCAATCATGACCACGGCGGTGTCTATCCTGAAGGGGTAATACCTGGGGTCAAACCTGACCATCCAACCACCACCCGATCCAAACCACCTCGTTGACAGGGGTGTACCCATAACCGTTGGTATGTCAACCCATGCGATCGTGTCAACCTGCGTCCAGTTGATCATCTGGATCTCGAGGTCGGCCTTGTTGTTGGTGGAGTTGGCGTCGTCCGGATGGGAGACCTCAAGCCTGGCCGTGTAGTAGTTCTCGCTGAACGTCGTGAAGTCTATGGGTGAGAACATCACCGAGGCCTCGTGGTTGGGGGGAAGCGTGGATATGACGACTGTGTCGGAGTACATAACCGTGGGGCCGTACCTCAGGAGGATCTTGAGGACGGCCTGTGTGTTGTACAGCGTATCCGTACCCACGTTCCTCACCGTGACCATGGGTTGGAAGTTGCTCTCCCTATCATAGGCTACCACTATCCCGGAGTTGCTAACACCCGTCGTGTAGTTGGGGAAGATCTCTCCGGCCGCGGCGTCGCTTATGCGAAACGTGGTTGAATCGGGGTAGTATATCCTTATGGCGAAGCTGTCCCTCGGCTCTCTGGTCGCAGGGCTGCCGTCTTCGTATATCCCCATACCCGGATTGCCCAAAACGGATTCCAAACCGATGGAGATGGCCGTCTGCCCTATGCCGTAGTCGTATCCACCGATCTGCTGACCGTAGTTTATGGTTATGTTTCCGTCGGCGGTCAGGATCATCTGAAAGGTGTGTGAGCCTTCACAGTTGGTCCCCTGCCTCCAGGTGGCGACGTTCTCAAACGTGATGATAAGGGAATCGGTGTTGTTCGTCCAGTAGTATATGTCCGCACCTGAGCATTCCGGGTTGAGATCCGCCCCAAGCCCCACTATGAGGTCGTTGGGAGCGTTGGGATTGGGGACGTAGTTGTCGTGGGGTGTCCACAGGTTCCCCCCCTGAAAGCTTATCGCCCCGTTGGAGTGGACGTAAAACTGGTCAACCGTGTACCAGTAGAAGGGGAAGGTGAAACCTATGTTGAAAGGGCCCTGTATGTCGTCATCGCTCATGGTAAGGTGTACGGTTGAGGGGTCTGAGGACTTGTCCACCCAAACGTAAGATGGGGCGAGGGAAGAGGTATCATCGGATGTGACGGCCTTGTAGCCGAAGGGATCGGTTATCACGTCCATAGGCCTTATCTCGTAAACCCCTTTCCCCTGAAAGGCAAAGTGTTGAGCGGCACTTATAAGTAGGAGCATATCCCTTTATTCTAAACCCGCCAGGTTTTCGGTGTGGTTATCTCCAGGGAATTCCCCGCCGGATCCCTGAAGTAGAAGGACCTACCACCCGACGGCCACACCACCTCCGCCTCTATCTCAACCCCCATCCCCCTGACCTTTTCCTTCCACGACTCGTACTCCTCCTCCTCAACGTAAAAGGCGATGTGTGAGGGTCCAGAACACCCGTGGGGTGGGACGTCAACGCTCTTGAGTGTCCTCTTTGGGTTGAAAAGCAGCAGGACCGCATCCGAAAGTCTGAAGAAAACGTGCCTTCCGGGCGACTCGGAGAACGGGGGTGTTCCCAAAAGCCTTTGGTAAAACCCCTTCAGGGATTCCAGGTCCTCCCCGTAAAGGCACACCTCAGCCACCCTTAACATTTGCCCCTATATCCCTCCTGTAGTGCATACCCCTGAAACTTATCCGCTCAACCGCCCTGTAAGCCCTTTCCCTTGCCTCCTCAAGCGTCTTTCCCGTCCCCACGACGGAGAGTACCCTTCCACCGGAAGTTATGAACCTGCCGTTCTCCAAGCTCACACCGGCCAGAAATACGGCATCCGCCATCTCTTCCGCCTCCTCCAGACCCTCTATCGGATATCCCACCTTCGGGTTGTCCGGATAACCCTCGGAGGCGGCGACGATGCAACAGGCGTACCTGTTGAAAGGTTTGAGGTCGTCCGTGTTGAGGTTCCCGCTGGCCGCACCTATCACCATTCTGCCGAAATCGTAATCCATAAGTGGAAGTATGGCCTGTGTCTCGGGATCCCCCAGGCGCACGTTGTACTCCAGAACGAAGGGACCGTTTTCGGTCAACATCAGGCCGAAGTACAGAAACCCCTTGTACCTGAGACCCTCCTTTGCCAGGCCTTCAAACGTGCGACGGACGACGTTTTCCTCTATCAGGTCTTGGGTTTGTGGGTCCAGATTCACGGGCGATATCGCCCCCATCCCACCGGTGTTGGGACCCCTTCCGCCATCGTACAGGCGTTTGTAATCCTTGGCGTAGGCGAATATACCCCACCTGTACCCGTCCGATACGGCGAATACGGAAACCTCATCCCCCGTCAGGAACCTTTCTATCACCACCCTCTTGGAGGCCTCCCCGAACTTCGCCCTGTTCATGAACTGGTCAAGTGTGTTTATCGCCTCACCCACGTTCCTCGCTATCACCACCCCCTTTCCACCTGCAAGGCCGTCGGCCTTTATGACGACGGGAAACCTCTGCCCCTTCACGTACTCAACGGCCTCCTCAAACTCGTCCTCCGTGAAGACTTCAAAGTCCGCGGTGGGGATCCTGTGCTTTTTCGCAAAACTCTTCGCCCATATCTTACTCGCCTCCAGGCGGGCGGCATCCCTCCTCGGCGCAAGAACGGGTATACCCCTCCTCTCACCTTCATCCGCTATTCCAAGGGCTATGGAGGTTTCCCCTCCGGGAAGTATGAGGTTTATACCGGTGTCAAGGGCGAAGTTTATAAGTGAGGCCACATCGTTTTCGGGTATGGGAACGTTTCTGCCGTACCTCGCCGTAAAGGGGTTGCCCGGTGCGGTGTATATCTCAAAATCCACGGAGGATTGTGCGAGTTTCCAGACCACCGCGCTCTCCCTTCCACCTTTGCCTATGACGAGCACCTTCATCCTCACCTCCCCAGGAAAAGCTTGAAACCCACCCAGAACCTCAGTCCGCTCATATCCTCACGGGTGTAAACCTCATCGCTGTCCACATCGGGTGGATTGTCCTTGAAATAGACCTCCTTCCGGTCCTTGTTGTAAACCCAATGGAGGTTATCCGTCTCACTATCACCGTTTACCCTCACCTCCACATCCCCCTCATATCCCTCAAACGTGAGGATCTCGTACCCCATACGGAACGCGAAGGCGAAGCCCTGTGAGAGGTGTAGATCACCTCCGAAAAGTGCGGCCAAAGAGAAGGAGGAGGAGGGAAGCGAGGCGTCCGCCACCAACGTGTTGACCGTCTCGACGATTATTATGTCCGTTCTCCTGTAAAGGGAATCGTAAACCCGGAGGGTGGAGAAGGACATCGCGGGTTTAACACCGGCGTACACGCTGAAGACCTCAACCAGAGGGTAGGATATACCCACGGGGAAGGCGAAGGAGAATGCCGTAACCCTATGCTCCAGAGTTCTAACGGTGAAAACCCTGTCCGTCTCATCCTGTAATCTGTTGGACGAGGAGGTGGTGAACGTGGAGAGGAGGAACGCCCCGTCAAAGTAGGAGTACCTGTATCCTATGCCTATACCCCCTCCGAAGCCAACCCTTTGGTAGTTCACGTCCGTTTTAAACTCCCTCTCAAGGGTTCTCAGGTAGTTGTTGTAATGCACCATGTTGACCGTTCCGAATCCGAAGTAAGGGAAAAGGTATATCATGGCGAAACTATTTTAAGGTCGCCGAACAGCCTTAGAATTCCCGTCTTGGGAGGGTTGGCCGAGCGGACGAAGGCGGCGGATTTGAAATCCGCTAGGGGCGTAAGCCCCTCGGGGGTTCGAATCCCTCACCCTCCGTTTCTTGTCAAAGCGATGGGTTTTGGGGTTGGTGTTGATGTTGGGATGTTCCGGCGCGGACACCTTTCCCTATGGTAAGGGGTATAGGTTTTTGAACCGCTACGGGGACACCGTGGAGCTGGACTCCTTTAAGGGAAAGGTGTTGGTGGTGTCTTACATATACACCAACTGTCCAGACGCCTGTCCTCTTACGGTTAAACACCTGAAGGATCTGAGGGAAAGCCTGCCCGAAGGTATGGACGTACCCTTCGTCCTTTTCTCCATAGACCCCCATAGGGATCGCCCGGAGGTTTTGATGGAGTACGCCTTGAAAAACGGTTTGGATTCCGGATGGACGCTTCTGACAGGTGATACGGGTGAGGTTGGGAGGTTTCTCAAAGATGTGGGGGTTGTGGCCGTGAAGAGGGATGTCATAAACGACAGCACCTACTTCCTCGCCCATACGGATTACGTATGTGTGGTGGACGCATGGGGAAGGGTGGTGTTCAAAGAAAGCGGGAAGCACCTGAACATTCCCAAAATCCTATCCGTCCTTAGAGGTGCAAGGCCGTGAACCCCGCTTTTGCGTAAACGTAATCCCTGGCGAGTTTCCACTCCTCGTGTAGACTCAAACCCTTTCTGTACTGGGGAAATCTCTCTTTCAAGCCCGTGTAATGGTGGGATAGGACCTCGGGAACATCACCGGTGAGGGCGAGAGCCCTGTAAGCGGTTAACAGCTCGGCCGCCAAAACCTCTGTGAACATGTCCACCAGCTTTCCGAAGCGGAGCGCCGCGGAGAGGCTCATGGGTACCCAATCCTCCTGACCTGCACTCGTCGGTGAGGACTGAAAGGAGAAAGGCGTTGCCATAACCTTTGCCTCGGCGAAAACCGAGGAAACGGCCACCTGGAGCATCATCAAGCCCGAATCAACACCGGCGTTCCTTGAGAGCATGTGGGGTAGACCGGAATCCGGAGAAAGCGTAAAGTGTAGCCTTCTGTCCACCATACCTATAAGGCTCGCCAAAACGTTTGAAAGTGTGTCCGACATGACAGCCACGGTCTGACCGTGGAAGTTTCCCGAGGAATGTATCTCACCGTTTACGAGAACCGGGTTGTCGGAGACCCCTTCACACAGATCGGCGAGGGTCCTTTGCGCCCACTCCAAAGACCTAAAGGCCACCCCGACCACCTGCGGATAGGCCCTGAAGGAATAGGGATCTTGAACCCTGTTCCCATCGGGCAGGTCCCTTATCACCTTCCAGATCCTCTTGGCCACATCCTGAGCGTACCTGTCGCCCATCACACCGACCACCTCGGGGTTGAAGGGGGATTTCCTACCCCTTACCGCGTACCAGAGGAGGGGAAATATCTCGTTTTGCAGGTTTAAAACCCTGTGAAGCCTGTAGGTGTTCAGAGCGGCCACGGCGAGAGAAAATGTGAAGCCGTTTATAAGGGCAAGGGCCTCTCTCGGTCTGAGTTCAAGAGGTGTCATTCCGTACATCCTGTGGGCTACTATTGACGGGACCTTTCTACCATCCCTGAGGAAAACCCATCCATCCCCTATCAGGGAAAGGGCGATGTGGGCGTTCGGGGAGAGATCCCCGCTCGCACCGACCGATCCCCTCTCCGGGACAACAGGTGTGATCCCCAAGTTCAGGAAATCCACCATACGGGATACGACCTCAGGACGGACCCCGGAAACACCTTTCAACAGGTTCTTCACCCTGAGGTACATGGCCGCCCTGACATAGGGTACCGGTAGGGGAGATCCCGTTGACGTGGCATGGCTTTTGAGGGTTAGGTGCTGAAACCTGAGCAGATCCTCCTCCTTCAACACTACGTCCGCCAACTTACCGAGTCCCGTGTTGAACCCGTAAACCACACCCTGTCTTTCGGCCGACTCTAAAAACTCCTCCCTCCCCAACCTAACCCTTTCCAGATCCCCCTCTGAAACCACGACCCTTTTTCCTCTCCCCACATCCCATATCTCCTTTAATACGGCCCGCATAGGCCACCTATTCTAATCGGGAATACCAAATTCCGAAAATCGCCTGAAGTTCAAAACCTAAGCCTCACCACCGTCCTTACTCCGGCCGTAAACATCGCCTCCCTGTAGTCCTTGAAGACGTCCACCCTCGGCACAGGGGCGGTCGTGCTGCGGCTCCTTATCCGGTAGGAGAGGAAGGGCCTGACGTAGGGGAGGTCCCCGGAGATGCCAAAGGTTAGGTCGTTCTCCTTGTCCTCCCTACCGTAGTGGGAGTCGGCGGTGTTGGTAGTGGTGTAGTTGCGCACAGTGTGCCTGTAGGAGACGTAGGGGGATACGTAGGGGAGGGAGAGGCGGAGACCCGCCTTGAAGGTGGTGTAGTCGTGGGACCAGTCCTTGGGGGTTCCGGCGGGGAGGTTCGTCGCCTCCACCTTGCCGAAGAGGACGTCCCCTTTTACGGAGAGGACGGAGTACCTGAAGGTCAGACCCACCCCCGACCTATGAAATCGGGCGTCGTAGATGTCAAACATCGGGTTGAAGTCGTAGTTTCCGAAGCCGTACGTACCCCTTACGGTCAAAAACTTGAAGGTGTAGGAGACGGACAGGCCCGTCCTCGTATAGGCGAAGGAGAGGAGTTCGTAGGTCCTCGGAATCCCCGTGTACGTGGGCCTTACGCCGTAGAAGGGCATGTTCAGGTAGTAGATTGACGCCCGAAGGCCGTAGAACCTCCCCTCAAGGGATACCTTGTAAAGGCTGCGGTTGAGCTGCTGGTTCTGGACGTACCTGTAGAGGGAGTAGTAGAGGGAGGGGCCGACGAAGACCCTCCTCTTGAAACGGTAGAGGTAGGTGAGGGATACGCCGAGCCTCCAGATCCCGTCCCCTATCCCCTCAACTTCGGGGTACCTGTAGGGCTTGAGGCCGAGGTAGAAGGTGTCTATCTGGGGTTGGCTGTAGTGATAGACGTTGTCGGAGGAGGCGTACAGGATAGAAGTGGAGAGCCTGATGTAGTGGTGTTTAAAGGTCTTCCTACGTTTTTTTTTAGGTTTCGGCTTCCTTTTGGGGGTTGCTCCCTTGTAGCTCACGCTTGAGGAGGTCATCTCCACATCCCTTTTGGAGCTCCCCATATCCCTGAAGCGGAGAACCCCTCCTCTTCTCTTCTTCGGTTTGTCAAGGTAGGGTTTTACCGCCCCTTTGGCCCCGGAGATCACAACCCTGTAGCGGTGGAGACCCTTCGGAACCTTTAGGCTCAGTTTGAGGGGAACGGAGGCCGTTATGCTGTCCTTTCCGGTGAAGAACACGGCTCTTTTGGAGGGTTTGAGGGTTTTCATGGCGGACTTCAGGAGCTTGCCGTCTTCGTACACCTTCACCTTCGCCTTCACCCTGCGCCTGTCCTTCATAAAAGCGCGAAAGAAGACGTAGAGCTTGGCCGGACCTTTTACCTTGAGAACGACCTCCTTATCCGCCCTGTAGTAGGTGTAGCGGTTCTCACCGACCACGAGTATAACCGGATACCCTCCCCCCTCCGGCTGGATGGGTTTCCAGCGGCGGCGTACGTACCTGTAGATACGGGCTATGGCCTCCGGTGAGGCGTAGAAGTCGTAAACTCCGGCTGAGAGATGCATCCTTATCTCGCTCTTACCCGCCTTGAAGGGGAACTCCCTCCGCTTCCCGTTCTTGCGATTTACGTACCAGAGCTTGCCGTCTTTGTCCGCCCGGAGTTTCCACTTGACGCTCATGCTCTTTTTTACCTTGATCCTCACGGGCGTGTTGGGTGAGAGCTGGAGGTACCTCCTCTTTCCGACCGTGGCCCTCGGCCCTTCGGCCAGATCCGTCATATCAACCCACGCCCCCAAGAGGGGGATAGGCGCCAAAAAAGAGAGAAAAATTACGAACCTCCTCATACCGTCTCTTCCTCCTTTCTCGGATTTCCAAAGAACCTTCCGAGGTATCCGTTGACGACCAGAAAGACCAGGACGAGGTAGCCAAAAAGGAGGAGGGCCTGAACCCACAGGACGTACCTCTCCTCAAAGAAGAGCCTGCCCTCCCCAACCTCCGGCATGGCCGCCACTACGAGGGGGAGGCCGTACCTCTTAGCGAGGGTCCTGACGTGCAGCAGGTGTATCACCGGGGCGCCCTCCTTCAGGAACTCCGCCACCAACCCCTCAACCGGGTAGTCCGATAGGGAGAGGTCGGTGTATGTGCGGGGCCAGTTCACGCCCGGATTTAAAAGCTCTCCCACCTCGTGGGAACCGAGGCTGGCCACCCCACCGCCGATG
>JALWZG010000038.1 GCA_027002825.1 Caldifarciminota bacterium | reverse complement strand
GACTATTACCGGGGCGTTCAACGAGGCGAACTCCCCCCACTTTACCTTTACGAGGTCGAAGTTCAGGAGGTACTCCGTCCTGAGCAACCCCACACCGGTTTCATACCTCTTGGCCCAATACACGTCCTCCGGTATGTCTATGTTGAGAAGGATCTCAACCCTTTCCCCGTCCCTTGTGAGGAAGAACCTCCCCCTTTTGCTAAACCTGAACCGGTCAAGTATCCTTATGGGTCTCTTGGAGACTATACCGGCCTCCCCGTCCACGTAAACGGTTTCACCCTCCGTAAAGAACTCGGGATCTATTCCGACGACCGTGGGTATGTGGGCGTTGGCGAGGATTATCGCCGCGTGGGAATCGCTCATCAGATCCCTGACGACGACGGCCGCCACCTTCTTCTCCTTGAGCTTTAAGGCCAGGGGTACGCTTATGCTCTCGGCGACGAAAACCGTGCTGCTGTCCACGGGTATGTCAAGTCCCCTGTTTCTGAAAACGTCCCGAACTATCTGAACTATTTCATCGGCCTTCTTCGCGAAGAAGGGGTTCGTTTTCTTCAGCCTGTCCACCATGGGTCTGAGGGCTATGTCAACGGCCTCGTCGCAGGGGAGTCCAAGCTCGGATGCGAGTTTCAACCTCTTCCTGAAGGTCTTGTCCATCAGAATGGAGAGGACGAACTGGGCGAAGATATCATCCTCATGCGCCCTTAACTCATCAACGGCCTTCTTAAGTGTGTTCTGGTAATCCGTATCCTCCCCCTCATCCGGCCTGTACACGAAGACCTTACCCACACCTTTTCCCGGAACAAGTCCGATTCCCGTCAGGACGTCCTGTGTCTCACTCCTCATCAAACCTCCTTACTTCTATGAGGTCCACCAGAGCTTCTACGGCCTCTTCCGCGTCCGGTCCCTCCGCCTCAATTATCAGTTGGGTGCCTTGGGGGGCGGTTAGCATCATCAGGCCCAAAACGCTCCTCGCGTCAACCCTCATCTCACCCTCCTCTTCCTTTTTCACTATAAAAATCCTGCTCAGAAACTTACTCGCCGTGTTGGCGATCAGTGTGCTGGGCCGGGCGTGTATGCCCAACCTGTTCTTCAAAACCACCTTACGGGAGACCTTTGCCACGGTGAAGTGGGAATTTTACAGCAGGAGGGTAAAGGCGGCCTTTGAAAACGGACGCACACCTACCTTATAATAGGGCGGATTCAACCCCCGCGGAACACACCAAAGTCTATTTGATGATGCTCTGGACGGTAGCTCTGCTGAAGATGCCGATGAGGGTTATACTCGGTGTCGGGGATACGCTTTCAATCCCCGCTCTGTACGGGGGAGAGGAGGTTGAACCCCGTTGCACCCTCCTCAAGGGAAAAAGCGTGAAGGTCCTGCAGAAGAACCGCGTGGTGGCCCTCAGGAAGGGCAGGAGTCTTCTGCTCTGCAGGTACAAGGGGGAGAAGAAGGCCGTCATAGCCGTCGTAAGGGAGTTGAAGGAGGGTGGAAGGGTTATCCGTATGAAGGTGGGTGAGAGGACACCGCTTCCGGATGTGGAGAGAGGGGAAGGAGAGGAGGTGAAGTGGTCGGTCAGACCGCCCTGGCTTGCCCGTGTGGTCGGTGATTCCATAGAGGCGCTCTCGGAGGGGGTCGGTGTGTTGCAGGTTCATGTGGTGAAGGAGAACGTTGTGATCAGGGAGTTCCCCATACGCCTCGTGGTTATAGGCGATAGCGAGGGCCTGAAGCTCGTACCGAGGTTTGCGAGGGTTAAGGTGGGGGACGCGATAAAGCTGAGGGTTTTGGGGGAGTATGAGGGCGTGGAGTGGATCGTCCTGAGGGAGAAAGTGGGAAAGGTGAGGGAAGACGGCACGTTTGTGGCCCTCAGACCGGGAAAGACGGTCGTGATAGCGCGTGTAAAAAGGGGAGGGGGGTACGTCTCTTTGAAGGCCTTAATCCTTGTAAGGGAAAAAGGGAGGCGAAAGGGGAGGAGGTGAAAACCCTCTTCCCCCGTAAAATACCCTACTATGAAGATAACGCTTTCCGTGATAAAGGCCGACGTCGGAGGATACGTGGGACACTCCAGCGCTCACCCCGCCCTTCTGGAGGCGGCCTCTTCTGTGCTTGAGGAAGCCAAAATGAGTGAAACCATCATAGATTACGCCGTTCTGAGGGTGGGGGACGACATAAACCTCGTGATGACCCACACCAAGGGTGTTGACAGTGAGGAGATACACAGGCTTGCATGGGATGCCCTCCTGAAGGCCACCGAGAAGGCGAAGGAGCTCAAGCTCTACGGTGCGGGACAGGACCTCCTCTCGGACACCTTCAGCGGAAACGTGAAGGGTATGGGGCCCGGTGTGGCCGAGATGGAGTTCGTAGAGAGGCCGTCCGAACCCGTTATTGTGTTCATGGCCGACAAAACATCCCCCTCCGCCTGGAACCTTCCCCTCTACGAGATGTTCGCCAACCCACAGAACACCTCCGGACTGGTGATAGACCCGTCAATGCACGAGGGTTTCCGTTTTATCGTCCTTGACGTGAAGACGGGGGAGGAGTACGCGATTGACTGCCCTGAGGAGCTTTACGACCTCCTCGCCCTCATAAGCAGCCTTGAGAGGTTTACGGTGAAGGCCGTTTACAGGCGTAAGGACGGTGAGATAGGTGCGGTCGCATCAACCCAAAAGCTCTCCCTCATAGCCGGTAAGTACGTGGGCAAGGATGACCCCGTCCTCATAGTCAGGGCGCAGAGCGGTTTTCCCGCCGTGGGTGAGATCCTTGAGCCTTTCGCCCGTCCCTTTTTCGTTGAGGGTTGGATGAGGGGCAGTCATATGGGTCCCCTCATGCCGGTCCCCTTCAGCAAGGCGAACCCGTCAAGGTTTGACGGGCCTCCGAGGGTTATAGCCGCCGGTTTCCAACTGGCCAACGGGAGGCTAATAGGTCCGAGGGACATGTTTGACGACCCCGCCTTTGACCACGCCCGAGAGGAGGCCAACTACCTCGCCAACGTAATGCGTCGCCACGGCATATTTGAGCCTCACCGCCTGCCTGAGGAGAGCATGGAGTACACCAACCTCCCCAAGATCCTCAAGAAGCTCCGCCACAAGAAGGGCCTGGAGGAGGGCGAGTACGAGATAGAGCATAACCTCGCGGAGGAACACGATTGATGCTCTTTAACGCCATAACGGGGGTCCTCGTATCGGGGGGCCCCTACCTCTCCGGCATGTGGTTTATGGGGGATAACACACCTCTGAGGGTTTCGTTTGACCCCGCCTCCTCCTATGGCGACCTCTCCGTATCAACCGTGTACGGCAGAACCTTTTCCATATTCAACGATGGCTTTCTCGCCGTATCCTACAGGGGACTTTCCGTGGCCTTGGAGGGCAGGTTTGCAAACCTTGAGGGGGATTACTCCGGAACGGCCTCGGAGGTGGCGGCAACCGTCGGTTATTCCTATGAGGTTATAGAGGGCTTCAGGCTCGGTCTCTCCTCCTCCCTGTATCAGATAAACACACCGAGGGAGGACCTCAAAAGGATGCAAACCTTCGCCCTTCACGGCTCTGCGAACTTCAGGGTTTATGACAGGTGGAGGATAGGGTTGTTTGCCAAGAACGTGAACTCACCCGAGATAGGAGGGATCGCCCTGCCCGTCCTCCTTGGCGGATACATAACCTTCCTCCCGAAGTCAACCGTCAGGACGGGTGTTGGCGTTATGAAGGACCAGTACTCCCCCGCCATCAACTTCGGTCTGGGAGGGAGCTGGGATGTGAACGAGGTCTTCGGTCTGAGGGCCTCCATGCGGTATGACGGACGCTTCCCCACGTTTTACATGGGTTTTCGCGTCGGCCTCTCCGATTACTCAACCGAGTTCCTGGCCGGTGTTCATCCGGAGCTGCCGACCACCCTTTACGCCTCCGTGAACTACGGTCTCAGGTAATCCCTGATATAATACCCGCCTATGGCCAGAATAGGTGTAATAGGTACCGGATACGTGGGGCTTGTGAGCGCGGTCGGGATGGCCACTTTGGGCCATGAGGTTGTGGGAATGGACAAGGACGAGAAGAAGGTGGAAAAGCTGAAGAGAGGTGAGCTCCCCTTTTACGAGAAGGGGCTTGGGGATTATCTTAGGGAGGCCATGGAGAGGGGTCTTCTGAGGTTTACGCTTGATACGGAGGAGGCCGTTGACGGGGCGCGCTACATCTTCATCGCCGTGAACACCCCTATGGACGACGACGGGAGCGCTGACCTGAGCCAGCTGCTCTCGGCGAGCAGGAGTATAGCAAAGGCCCTGAAGGATTTCGCCATTCTCATAGTCAGGAGTACTGCACCTGTGGGTAGCCTTGAGGCCATGGCGAAGGTTCTGGAAGTGGAGGGGAAGGAGAGGGGAAGGGATTACGAGATCGCTTACAACCCGGAGTTTTTAAGGGAGGGGACGGGAATTTACGATTTCCTAAACCCCAGCAGGATAGTGGTGGGGGCGGACAGTCCTGAGATAGCCGAGGAGGTCATGTCCCTTTACGAGAGGATAAACGCCCCCAAGTTGACCACGACCATAAAAAACGCCCAGATCATAAAGTACGCCTCCAACGCCTTTTTGGCGGCGAGGGTGTCCTTTATAAACGAGATAGCCACCTTGTGCGAGGCCCTCGGTGCTGACGTCTGGGACGTCGCCAAGGGAATGGGACTGGACCCACGCATAGGCAGACAGTACCTCAGGCCCGGTCCGGGCTACAGCGGTCCCTGTCTGCCCAAGGATCTCATGGCCCTCATACGTATGTCCGAAGAACACGGATATTTCCCCTCCTTCCTTGAGGCCATACACCTCAAGAACGAGTCCCAGAAGAGGAGGATAGTGTGGAAGGTGAAGGAGGCTTTGGGGGGTGTGTTTACGGGTAAAACCGTTGCCGTTCTGGGTTTAACCTTCAAACCCAACACGGATGATGTCAGGAACTCGGTCTCCATACCCATAATAAACCGCATGGCAAAGCAGGGCGCCCTCGTAAAGGCCTACGATCCCATGGGTGGGGAGAACGCCAAGGAGATCTTCAAGGAGAGCGCGCAGATATTCCCGGATCCCTACTCCGCCCTTGAAGGGGCGGACGCGGTCCTCATCCTGACGGCCTGGGATGAGTTCAGGGGGCTTGATTGGGATAGGGTGAGGAAGACGGTGAAAAACCCGTTTATCGTGGATGCCGTGGGCCTCTTCAGGGATAAAGGACTGGAAGGTTGGAACGTCTGGGTGGTGGGAAAGGGATAAAATAAAAAAAGGGGGGCTTGAAGCCCCCCTTTTTCAACGGTGAGCCTCCTCCCTTAGAACTCAAGGTCGGAAGGCGTGCCACCCTCTTTCTTCTGCTCCTTTACCTCAACGACCACGGCCTCCGTGGTCAGAAGGAGACCGGAGACGGAGGCGGCGTTCTGGATGGCGGAGCGGACCACCTTGGTGGGGTCTATGATGCCGGCCTTGAACATGTCCACGAACTTACCCGTCAGGGCGTCAAAACCCGTGTTGGGGTTTTTCTTAAGCCTCTCCTTTATCTTCTCAACTATGAGCGTGCCTTCATACCCTGCGTTCTCGGCTATCATGCGGGCGGGTTCGTGGATGGCCTGCTTGACGATGCGGATACCGAGCTTCCTGTCCTCGTTCTTCTCCTGCTTCTCCAACCTCTCAAGGGCGGGTATGGCGCGGAGAAGGGCGACGCCGCCACCGGGGACGATACCCTCCTCAACGGCCGCCTTCGTGGCGTTGACGGCGTCCTCTATCCTCATCTTCTTCTCCTTCATCTCGGCCTCGGTGGCCGCCCCGACGTAGATTATGGCCACACCGCCGGAGAGCTTGGCCAGCCTCTCCTGGAGTTTCTCCCTGTCGTAGTCGCTCTTGGTCTCCTCAATCTGCTTCTTGATCTGCTCTATGCGGGCCTTGATCTCCTCAGGGCTGCCCGCACCCTCAACTATGGTGGTGTCGTCCTTGGTCACTATGACCTTCTTGGCACGGCCGAGGTCCTCAAGGCGGGTGTTCTCAAGCTTGAAGCCCAGCTCCTCGGATATGACCTTACCGCCGGTGAGGATGGCGATGTCGCGGAGCATCTCCTTGCGCCTCTCACCGTAGCCGGGGGCCTTCACGGCCGCAGCCTGGAGGACGCCGCGGAGCTTGTTCACAACCAGCGCCGCCAAGGCCTCGCCCTCAACGTCCTCGGCTATTACGAGCAGGGGTTTGCCCGCCTGGTGCACCCTCTCAAGGATGGGGAGGAGATCACGCAGTGAGGAGACCTTCTTGTCGGTTATCAGGATGTAAGGATCCTCAAGGACGGCCTCCATCTTGTCGGGGTTGGTGACGAAGTAGGGGGAGAGGTAGCCGCGGTCAAACTGGTAGCCGTTGACGACCTCCACGTAGGTCTCGGTGGACCTGCCCTCCTCTATGGTGATGACGCCGTCGTGGCCCACCTTCTCCATCGCCTCGGCGATCTTCTTACCGATCTCGGGGTCGTTGTTGGCGGAGATGGTGGCGACCTGCTCTATCTCCTTGTTGTCTTTCACGTCATCGGATATCTTCTTCAGCTCCTCAACCACCTTTTCAACGGCCTTGTCTATACCCCTCTTCACCTCCGGGGGGT
>JALWZG010000037.1 GCA_027002825.1 Caldifarciminota bacterium | reverse complement strand
ACCCTGCCCACTTGCCATCCCCACACGGCAAAGACGGCGGCATGTGCTAGCGAGAGGGCGATCACACCAAAGGCAAGAAGGGTCTTTAGCTCTCTGGGAACGGATAGGTTGTATATCCAGAAGGAGTGGTAAACCCAGTAGGGTAAAAACGTAAAAAAAGCCGCCCAAAAGGGACGCCTCGCCTCACGGACCACACCTATCAAGAGGGTCAAACCCAGAACTGAGGCAAAGGGTAAGAAGAACGGTGTGTTGCCCGCTATTAAAAGGGCAGAGGCTAAGGCCTTTTTAGCGACCCCTCTTAACAAAGTTCAAGGTGTCAAGGGGTAAAAGACCCCTCTCCTTCAGAGCTCTCGCAAACCCCTCTATCTCGGAGATGTCCTCCGCCCACACGAAGTCCGGAATCGGAAACCCCATACCCACCTTCTTCGCGAGGATCTGTTTGGCCTCCTCCGGGTTGTCCTTTATGTAGTCCATGGCCTTGCGGAGGGCGGTTTCTATCCGTGAGACGGCGTCCTTCCTCAGGGAGACGTTCACCTCGGACGTTATACCCATACCCCCTATAAATCCGTCCGCAAAGGCTATGTCCCTGGCCACAACCCTGTAGCCCTTCTTCTCAAAGTAGGAGAGGTAAGGCTCGGTCAGATACACGGCGTCAACCCTCCGCGTGTCAAGGGCTGCGTCCATCTCCTCAAGGGATAGACCGACCATCTCAAACATGTAATCAAGTGTGTCCTCCTCGCCCCTCGGCACCATAGAGGGGAGTACGGCGTCCAATATCACGTTGTACCGGGTGTTCTGGTGGTATCCTATCCTCTTGTACTTCAGATCGGCGAGGCCCTTTATTCCCGTATCCCGCACGATTATACCGTCCCCCTTCCCCTTTACGTAGTAAAGGGGCACCACGAACTTCATATCCCCGGACGTCCTCATAAGGGCGTAGGTCAGGTCTATACCGAAGGAAGCGTAAAACGCTCCGCTTACGGTGTTGTCCAGCTCGTCCACTACGCGTCCGACCTCGTTGGGTTTGTACTTTATACCCACCTCGTTGAAAAACCCCTTCTCCTCGGCTATCCAAAAGGGTAGGCTGGAGGGGTCAACGACCGTCGCAACCTTTATCTCTATTTCTCCCTTCCTTTTTCCCGGTTGTGCCAAGATAAACACGAGGATTCCTGCAAGGATGATGTTGACAAGAGTTATCACGAAGTTCTGCACCCTTAAGCTCATAGACGGGTATTCTAAACCCGCTTTTCGGAAAACTGCTCAAAGACCCGCAGGACGGCGTTTTTAAACTCCCTCCTGAACCTCTCAGGTGAAAACCTCATCGCCCTGTGCCTTATCTCCTCCCTTACAAACGAATCCTCCAGGGATATAAACCTCAGAACCGCCTCCTTTATGGACTCAACGCTCTGCTCGTAAAAGAACAGACCGCTTACCCCTTCCTCCACACTCTCAACCACCCCTCCCCTACCGTACGCTATAACGGGGACGCCGGAGGCCATGGCCTCAACCGGGGCTATTCCGAAATCCTCATAGGCCGCAAACACGAAACCCCGCGCCTTGGAGAGGAGGTCAACCAGGACGTCGTCCTCAACCTTTCCGAGGAGTTCAACGTTTCGCCCGGCCAGGGATTTCACGCGCCCCATATCCGGACCATCGCCTATCACCAGGAGGGGGATACCGAGATCCGAAAACGCCCTCACGATCAGGTCAACCTTCTTGTAGGGCACCATCCGGGATATGGTTATAAAGTAATCCTCCACCTCTCCTGACAATCTGAACCTGTGCACGTCAACCGGAGGGTATACGACCTCGGCGTCCCGGCCGTAGTACCTCTTTATCCGCTTGGCCACAAAACGGGAGTTGGCCAGGAAGAGGTCAACCCTTGAGGAAGTCGCGTAATCCCAAACCCTCATGTAGCTCAGAAACACCTGTGCGATGAACCTTTTCACCCCCCCAACACCCCTCAGGTACTCGTAGGCCATATCCCAGGCGTACCTCATGGGCGTGTGGACGTACGAGACGTGTACCTGTTCCGGATGGGGTACCACCCCCTTCGCAACGGCGTGGGAAGAGGATATGATCAGATCGTAGCCCGAGAGGTCAAAGCTCTCAACCGCAAGGGGCATCAACGGTAGGAGGTTTCTGTAGTACCTGTGTACACCGGGTAGACGGTTTAGAAAGGAGGCCTCAACGGGGAACTTTGACACCTGAGATGCGGTGAAGTTCTCCTCCTTGTAAAAAAGGGTGTAAACCTTATCCGCCGGGATCGCCCTCAACATCTCATCCAACACCTTCTCCGATCCCGCCCTTGTGATGAGCCAATCGTGTACGTAGGCTACTCTATGCATATGTTCACCTGACACACGGCGCTCAGGATGTAGATGCTGAAGAGGAGGAGGAGCAGGAGGACGTAGCGCGTGTAATCCCCCTGGTGGTTCTTTTTCTCACCCAACAGGAAGGATACCCTCCTGCTCAAGGAGGACGTTATGCCCGTGGCGTGGGCGTGAGAGGAAGTGGAAAACCTCAAAATGGTGCGCAGGATAACCTTCTCCCCATAGGATTTCAAAAGCTGACTGTCGTTCTTTATCTCAAGGTGCGCCTTGAAATCCTCCAGGTCCTCCCTGTCGGGTAGGAGGAGGTGGAAGAGTAGGAGCTTGAGGTTGTCCCTCTGCCTCACGTGTATATACTCGTGCTTCAGGACAAGTGAACGCTCCTCCTCCGGTAGCATTTCAACACCCTTTGATATCACTATTTTAGGCCTCAAAAAGCCCACGTTAAAGGCCAAGAGGTCGTCCGAAGGTATGACGTAGATGTCCCCTTTTCGTACGGCCACCTTCAGGATCTCATCCCGCGCCCTGTTGGAGTGTTTGAAAACCCTCATAAGTTTTACCGCGACGGCGGATACGTAGACGAAGAAGAAGAGGAGGAGAAGGGGAAATTCCGGGTAGACCAAGGACATCAGGTATATACCCTCCACCTTCAGGTGGGTGTGGTAAAGATGGGTTATGAGCAGAAGGAACAGCAAAAAGTAGGGCAGGACGTACTTGATAAAGATCCTCTCCCTGAAAAACTCAAAGGGTATAAACCTACCACCCACCCTCAGGAGGATAGCAAAGATAACCGTGTATACGCCCACCATCACTCGGAGAGCTTTTTCAGTATCTTTTCAACGTCCTCCTCGGAAAGTCCCACGGTGTCCACGAAAAAGGAGAAGGCAACATCGGGGTACTGCCTGGCAAAGACCCCAAGGACACCCGCGAGACTCCTTTTGTAGAAGGTATCCCTGTCAACGGTTGGATGGTATACGTGGAACTTCCCCACCCTCTCCTTCCTCAAGAACCCCTTCTTCTCAAGGTGCTGGCACACCGTGAGTATCGTGGTGTAGGCGTACGGAACGCTTTTTCTCTCGTTTATCGCGTCCAGGATCTCCCTTACGCTCAGACCTCTACCCTTCTTCCATATCTCCTCCATCACCTCCCTCTCAAGCGGTCCCAGAGGAAAAACCTTGATCCTCATAGCCTCTATTCTAAGCCCGATGGGTAGGTGTCTGGGAAACCGTAGTGGAAACCGATTCCCCCCTTTTTTCCCTCGTATAATCCGAGCCTATGCTTGACAAGCTTGACTTCTACCTGATGGACAGCGAACTCGCCGAGGAGGAGAAACAGATAAGGGATGTCGTCCGGGAATTCGTGAAGAAGGAGATCCTTCCACACATAGGACGTTGGTGGCTTGACGGGGAATTCCCGATGCACCTCATAAAAGCCTTTGCCGAAATGGGGCTTTTGGGCATCACGGTGCCCGAGGAGTACGGGGGACTCGGACTGAACAAGAGGGTTTACGGCCTCGTGGCCCGCGAGCTGGAGTACGGGGACTCGGGGATCAGGAGCTTCGTATCGGTTCAGAACTCACTGGTCATATACCCCATTCTGGCCTTCGGTAGCGAGGAGCAGAAGAGGAAGTACATACCCAAACTCGCAAGGGGTGAACTCGTGGGGTGCTTTGGCCTGACGGAGGCGGATGCGGGCTCCGACCCCGGATCCATGAAGACAAGGGCGAGGAAAACCCAAGGCGGATACGTCCTAAACGGCAGTAAGATGTGGATCACCAACGGATCGATAGCCGACGTCGCCATCGTATGGGCGAAGGACGATGAAGGGGATATAAGGGGTTTCATAGTGGAGAAGGACTTCAAGGGCTTTAAGACGTTTGACGTTGAGAGCAAGATCTCCCTGAGGGCTTCAATAACGTCTGAACTCGTCTTTGAGGACGTCTTCGTACCGGAGGATAACGTCCTGCCAAAGGCAAAGGGTCTGAAATACCCCCTCATGTGCCTTACCCAGGCCAGATACGGCATAGCCTGGGGGGCCGTGGGTGTGGGCATGGCCGTCCTTGAAGAGGCCCTTTCCTACGCCCAGGAAAGGATCGTGTTCGGAAGGCCACTCTCCCATTACCAGATCACACAGGAAAAGCTGGCCGACATGCTCTCCCACCTCACAAAAATGCAGCTTGTGGCCTATCGCCTCGCGGATCTGATGGACTCAGGAAGGGCCACCTTTCGGCACGTCTCCCTCGCCAAAAGGGATAACGTCAGGTCGGCCAAGTGGATGGCGGAGAGGGCGAGGAGTATACTCGGTGCGAACGGTATAACCGCGGAGTACCACTCAATGCGGCACATGGCGAACATGGAATCCGTTGAGACCTACGAGGGGACCTATGAGGTGCACACGCTCATCCTCGGAGAGTACCTGACGGGGAAAGAGGCTTTCAGGATCTGAGTGCCGCCTCCTTTCTACCGAGCGTCCATCTGTAAAGGGCCTCCCCACCCACGTAAACCCCGAGGAGGAAGAGGACCGCGGCGAACGTCAGGGCGACGTAGTTGGGTCTCTCGCTTGTCAGCATGTGGGCTATCTGGTAGGCCAGGGCTGAAAGGGTTATGATGAGCATGAAAACGGCTGGCAAAAGGGCGGGTAATGGGTTCTTGCGTGTCTTCAGGAGATAGCCCGTTATGACGAGGAGGGAAAGGGCTGCGAGCAGCTGGTTTGCGGCGCCGAAAACTGTCCAGAGCTTACCCGCCTGCCCACCGGCGATTATCAGAACGGCCACGGCTATTACGAGGGCGGAGGACAGGTACACGTTCCTCACACCGAAGAGTTCCTCCGTTATATAACGGGCGATCCGTGTGGCCGTGTCCAGCGTGGTCAGTATGAAGGCGTTGAGGACGAGGATGGCGAAGTAGCCACCGTATTTCCCCAAAAAGGGTGTCAGGTTGGAGACGCCCCTTCCGAACGTCCCTATGGGATCGGATGCGGAGAGACCCGTGGCGAGGGAGCCGACGGATGCTATGACAAGGAGTGCGAGCGCACCCTCCATCAGCATACCACCGTAGCCTATCCTCCTGGCGTACCTCTCGCTTGGAAGCTGGCGCGCGGTCGTACCCGAGGCTATAAGGGAGTGGAAACCGGATATGGCCCCACACGCTATCGTGACGAAGAGGAAAGGCACAAAGGGAAAGGGGGCGGAGGTCCCCGTTGAAACCGCGGGAACGTTCAGATGCTTTCCCGATGTGAGGGAGCCGATCAGCATCAGCACCATACCTCCCACCAGGAGGTAGGCGGACAGGTAATCACGGGGCTGCAACAGGAGCTGAACCGGGACGAGGGAGGCCACGTAGGCGTACGCGAAGAGTACGATCATCCAGACGGGGTAAGAGAGGGCTACGGGAAACACCTCGCCGAGCGGTATCAGGAGGAGCATCAGGAAGAGCGCGAGGAGTGTTGACAGGACGGGGTTAACGCCGAATCTGTAGGTCAGAAGTCCGAACAGGACGGCTACGGGTATGAGGCCAAGGGATGGCCACACTATGTGGGGGTCTTTCGTGTAGGATGTTGCGGCATAGTGGGCGAAGACGGCCACGATCAGGACGAGGGCAAACCAGACAAAAAGGGAGAACACAACCCTCGCCCTCTCGGATATGTACCTGCGCGAGTTCTCGGAAATGCTCGTGGCGTTGTTCCTCAGGGAGACCACAAGCGATCCCAGATCGTGGAACCCTCCCATGAACACGCTACCCAACAGAACCCAGAGGAGGGCGGGCAACCACCCCCAGAATATCAGGGCGAGGGTGGGGCCCACGATGGGTCCCGCCCCGGCGATGGATGCGAAGTGATGTCCGAAGAGGACCAACCAGTTCTTGGCCGGAACGAAATCCCGACCGTCGTAAAGCCTCTTCGCGGGGGTCTCCCTCTTGGGGTCAACCCCCAGGATGTTGGCCGCGAACCCGCCGTACAAAAGGTAACCAACGGTCAGCACCCCTAAGCCGAAAAGCACCAAAAGTGCAACGTACATGGGTTGTATTCTATGTCCGAAGGCCGAAATAACACATGGCCGAAGATAGCAAGGTCAGAAAGAGGTTTTCCCACCTGTCAAGGAAAGCCTCAAGGAACGCCAGCATCAACCCCAGGACGAGGAAAAAGCCAACCTCTCCCCCCGCGACCCATCCCACGAGAACCGACCAGAGGGGGAACATAGCAGATCCTTCCAAGGTCTTACCCCTCCACACCCTCCTCCTACCGAAGTTTTTCCCAACCACAGACGCGAGGGCATCGGCCGGTACGGACACGGCCAGACCGGTTAAGGCGTACCCACCGAACATGTGGACGGAGAGGACCACACCCAGGGCCATAGCCGTGGCGTCGCTGACCCCACCCCTCTCCCCCTCCCTTATA
>JALWZG010000036.1 GCA_027002825.1 Caldifarciminota bacterium | reverse complement strand
TAGTCGGGGCCTGGGAGACGACGGTCATGGTGGCGGTATCCACTACGTAAACGCTGTCGGCGTCCGTACTCGTTGAGTTGATAAAGCCGACCACCGAGTACTTGTAGCGACCTATTGCCATAACCATACCGAAAGCGTCATAACCTGAGAAACACACCTCGTCTAATGAGTACAAAGACGGTATGGCATAACTTCCACCGTAGTTGACAGCGTGGAAGGAGCCGTTGACCCTCCTTAGCCTCGACACATCACCCGGACAGCTGGAGTGCGCGAAAGGATTAAGGCCGGGCGTGCGCTCAAGCGTATCCCTCAGAACTTCTATCTTGCTAACGCCGTAGTTGGAGGCGGCGACGTATATGTACTTACCAGAAGCCGCCATGGACACACCCGGCCCCCACGTCTGCGCCCTTACGTAGGAGTTGAGGTAGTGGTCGTACCTCACCAGAGAGGAGTCCCTGCGGGAGCCGTCAAGAAGCCAAACATAGCCGGAGAAGACGAGGACGTCGTTCGGTACTATCGCGGAGGGGAGGATTTTGCCGTACTCAACGACCTGGGTCTTGACGTTCATCATACTGAGGTTATAGTTGCCGTCGTAGGAGAGGAAGAAGATGTCGGGAGATGGGGAGTTGAAGGTACCCGCGAGCTGTCCCCGGAGGTAGGTGTCCCCGTAGGCGAGGGCGTAGGTGTAGCCGTAGTTCAGGCTCTTTATGCGGGTGGGGGCGGCGTTGGAGGGGGCGTTGTCCTTGAGGATTATCAGACCGCTGTCTCCGGCGGCGACGTAGATCTTGTCCTCGTGCTTTAAGACCTCAAGGGCGTACCCGGAGCCTCCAATATTGTACGTCCCCACGTACGTCGGCGAGTAGGGGTCGTTTATAACGTAGACGTGGACACCGCCGTATCCGGCCGCGATGTACGCGAACTTGTTCCCGGAGGAAAAACGAGAAGGGGTGACGTAGACGTCCCTGAACTCACCGGAATTGTGCGTTATTGAGAGGCGAGTCGGGTTGGCGGGTGTGCTTACGTCCCAGATCTCAAGCCCCCCTCTGCCCGCTGCTATGTAGAGGTCTTCTCCTTCCTCGTCGTAATGCAGGCCCCAGACTACCCCTCTGGTCCTTATCTCCCCGACCTTGGCGAGGTTGTTGTCAAGGACGAGTACGCCTCCACCGCTTCCCATGAAGACGTATCCCCTCGCGGGGTCTACGGCCACGGCGTAGGAGGGGCCGAAAGGCCAGTTGCTGTGGAAGTTGGCGTTTAAGGAGTCAAAGCCTGAGAGAACGCGGAAATCTCCCGCCTTCCGCGCGCTTTTCCTCACCGCCACCTCAGAGTGTGCGGCCGTTCCCGGATTTGCCGTTGCAAGTGTTAGTATGTACAGCATACCACTGCTATTCTACGAAGGTATCCGCGCCGGATAGCAGAAGGTTCAACACGGGATGTTGAACAAAATCGGGATTTTTAAACGTGGGGCTTTCAGCCCGTAGAATAAAATCTATGCGGACACTTGTTCTATCCCTTCTCGTCCTTCTGCCGGCATGCGGTGGAGGAAGCGGTAATTCTCAGGATACCTCTAAACCCCCGAAGATGACCTCCAAATCCTCCGAGAAGGATTTGACCCCCGAAGGGTTTGCCCGCATGTTCCTGAAAAGCGTAAAAAAGGCCGTGAAAGACGGAAACGCGGATGAATTGGTTGAGTTCATACACCCCTCAGGTATTCTGCTTTCGCCCGACGCGTTCGTTGATGTTGAAAAAGACGTTCGCCTTGGACCCGATGAGTTCCTAAAGGCGTGGAAGGAAAACGAGAAGTTCGTCTGGGGGTACCAGCCCGGTTCCGGTATGCCCATAGAAATGGGTATAAGGGATTACTTCAGGAGGTACGTTTACGATAGGGATTACCTGAACGCCCCGGAGGTGTCCACGGACAAGGCCGTGGGAAAGAGCAACACCAAAAACAACATAAAGGAGGTCTTTTCCAAGGCAACCTTTGTTGAGTTCCACTTTCCCGGCAAGGGCGAGTTTGACTGGAGTAGCCTGAGGGTGGTGCTGCAAAGAGAAGGGGAAAACTGGAAGGTGGTGGCCGTTGTACGCGACGGATGGACGCCTTAGGTATCCCTCAGGTCTCCATGATCTCCTCTAAGGGTAGACGGCTCTGCAGGTCGTATATTTCCAGTATTATGTCTTCTATGGACCTTGTGAAATCCCAGTCCGGGTAATGCTCCTTGAACTTCTTCACGCTGCTTATCCACCACATGTGATCCCCTTTCCTGTTCTTGGGATCGTAGGTGTAGTTCACACGCTTGCCCGTGAGCTTTTCTATGAGGTCTATGGCCTCTAAGATGGAAACGCTCCTCTCCCTCGCCCCTCCCATGTTGTACACCTCCCCAGGGCGTGGGTTCAGGAAGTAGTGGTAAAAGGCGTTTGCGAGGTCCCAAGCGTGTATGTTGTCCCTCACCTGCTTGCCCTTGTACCCGAATATGGTGTAGGTTTGCCCTGTGATGGCCTTTCGGATCAGGTAGGACAGGAAACCGTGCAGCTTTGTCCCGGAATGGGTTGGCCCCGTTATACAGCCTATGCGGAAGGCGACAGTTTTCAGACCGAAGTATATGCCGTACTCCTGGACCATGACGTCCGCCGCCGTCTTGGAGGCACCGAATATTGAGTGCATGGTCTTGTCTATGCTCATGCTTTCGTCTATACCGTTGTAGTAGGGGTGGTCTTCGGGCAACTCCCAGCGGCTTTCAAGCTCTATGAGGGGGAGTTTGTTGGGGTTATCCCCATAAACCTTGTTCGTGGATGTGAACACAAAGACGGCGTCTTCCACCTCCCTGCGGAAGGCCTCAAGCATGTAAATCGTGGCAAGGGCGTTCACCGTGAAGTCCGTTATAGGATCCTTCGCCGCCCAGTCGTGCGAGGGTTGTGCGGCCGTATGGACTATTATATCCGGTCTGTACTGCCTGAGGAGTTTCCTGATGCTCTCGTAATCCCTGACGTCAAGGGAATGGTGGATGTACCTCTTTCCGTATTTCTCCTCCAGAAGCCCCCTAACCCAAGACGTTGAGGCCTCCTTTCCGAAGAATCGGGCGCGCATGTCGTTGTCCACGCCCACGACGTCAAAGCCCTTCTCCGCAAAAAAGCCGACGGTTTCAGAGCCTACAAGCCCCGTTGAACCGGTGACAAAGGCTACTCCTCTTGCCATTTTAACCTCCTTTCTATGTTTTGCAGAGCCTTAAGGTGGTGTTTTCCCATCTCAAAGGATTTCCTGCTCATATCCCCGTACCTCTCCATCACCTCCTTTATACCCCTCACCACATCACCCTCATCCTTTACCCAAACGCCCGCTCCTTTCCTTTGGACGAGGTTGGCAAACCTATGCTCCTGCAGAGAGCCAGCCCTCGGTGTTATGAGGACGGAGGGTTTACCCAGAGCGGTGATCTCAGCTATGGTCACGGATCCCGGCTTGCTTATCAGTATGTCCGATGCCCACATGTAATCGTATACGTTTTCAACGACTCCAAGGGCCTTTACGTTGGGGAGGTTGGCGTACCTTTCAACCAGACGCTCATTTTTACCGAATATGACAACTGCGAAAAGGTTCAGCTCCCTTATCTCGCGAAGCACCTTTTCAAAGTCTATCATCTTGCCGAGAAGTCCCGCCATTATAAGCACCGTAGTCCCCTCCTTCGGTAGGCCCAGCTCCCGCCTCACCTCCTCCTTTTTCCTTTTCACGACTTTTGAAAACTCCTCCCTTATGGGAAGTCCTGTTAACGCCACCCTTTCCCTCCTTACGCCGTATCGCGGCAGGGATTCCGATACCTCCTCGTTGGGGGCGAAGTACATATCAACGGAGGGGGACACCCAAAGACCGTGCGGTAGGAGGTCTATTATGGCCGTGAAAAACCTGTCCGCTACCTTCTTAAAGGCGTGGGCTATAACGTTCATCTCCGGCTGGATTGACAGCACAACATCCGGTTTTCCGTACTTTTCCACCATTTTCGGGAGTGGGTTTTGAACCCGGAGCATTAAGCCCTCAAACACCCTGTAAAGGCCCTTAAAACCCGTGCTGTTTTTCTGCAGGTTTCTGTATCCAAACCTGTAAAGCGGTTTGAGGTTAAGGTCCCCCCATCTGCCCACGGAATCAGCCAAAGCGAAGATCCACGACTCGTCCAAAAAGTTTATCAGGTGGGAGTTGTATCCCCTCTTGGAAAGGTATCTGTGGAGGGCAAGGGCCGGATAGTAATGTCCCCCTTTCCGTGAGGCTATTAAAACCCAAACGTTCATCAGGGCGGGTATTCTAAACGTGAGAACGTTCTCCGTACGCCCTGCGATAAGCCCAATTTTTGGATCTCTAAGTGTGCCGTTCAATCAGCGGCTGGAGGGTTTTCAGATACTCCTCAAAGGCCTTCCGTCCCCTCTCCGTAAGTCGGCATACGGTCGTGGGCTTCTTCCCGATGAACTTCTTCTCCACCTCAACGTATCCACCCTCGGCGAGCTTGTAGATGTGGGAGGATAGGTTTCCCCGTGTGAGTCCGGTTATGCGGTGGAGGAAGACGAAGTCGGCCTCCTCAAGGTCGTAGAGGGCGGCCATTATGGCCAGACGGGCCGGCTCGTTTATCAAACGGTTGAGAGAGGCGAGCTTGGAGTAGATTTCATCCTTCATTTCGCACCACCTCCCTCCTGAACCTGACGAACCGGGCGACCCCGAGGACCATCTCAAGGGCGCCGATTACAGTCAGGATGGCGTAGATGGACATCTTTCCCTCAAGGCCGGTTATCTGGAAGAGGACGCCGAGGAGGAGGGAGAGGGCGGCGAGGAGGTAGAAGCGACGAAGTCCGTAGCTCAAGGCCACCGAGAGGAGGATGGTTGCCCCTATCGCCCCGCCTATCGTTGGCAGGTAGGAGGGGAAGACGAAGGCCGAAGACAAGAGGAGGAGGACGACGACAAAGCCCCAGAGGACCTTCCGCGCACTTCTCCCCTTAACTACGGCGTACCCGGTGTGGGGCCAGGCCCACCTCGCTTTCGCCCACATAACGGCCTTCCTTACGGCGAAGGCCAAAGCTACCATGAGGAGGATGAAGAGGGCGTAGAGCCACGGTGAGACCTTACCCTCAACGAGGTAGCCGAGGAGACCGATTCCCCCGATGAGGAGGATACCGAGACCTGCTGCGGTCTCTACTATGCCGTCATCCCACCAGGTTGCCACCGCCTTTTTGCGGATGCCGTTTAGCTGCTCCCGTTTCATGGTTGCACCTCCTTTTGTCTGTAGCATAGACAGGTTGATATTTTATACCTGACTACGGTGCAGATGTGTCGGTGATGTTGAAAACCGTTCCGAGACGTCGGCGACAGGTCTTCCCCCTTATAATAGCCAACGAAGGAGGTATTAGAGGCTGAGTAAGTAGCGTAGCGAAGGGAGACCGTAAGCCCGTCCCCGGGAGAGAGACAGAGGAGGTAGGGGAGGGGCAGGGAGCCGCCGGGGAGGTGTGCCTACAGCGGGTGGCCGCCTAAGAGCGGCCTACGGGAGGGACCGGCCCCAGTTCCGGCTGGGGGCTGTGAGGCACACTGGCGGCAGAGTTTTGGTGTAGCGATTCGTAGAAAGGGCTTGTAAATTTGTAAATTTTTAGAGATGCAAGATTGGAGGTTCAGCAAAAATCGGGGGAAGTGGGGAGGTGTAAGTTTGAAAATTATCAATCTGGCGTATCGGGTCCGAAATCTACCTTGTGGAATTTGAACAAGATCCCCATGACCTCATGAAGGATCTTGAACAGGTCCGAAATCTACCTTGTGGAATTTGAACCCGACAGAAAGCGAAAGAAGACGGCACTTCTACGTCAGTCCGAAATCTACCTTGTGGAATTTGAACACGTAGGGGCGTATTTCCCTCTTCCATGTATACCCTGTCCGAAATCTACCTTGTGGAATTTGAACTTCCAGATGCCACCGCCGAACATCCTCCACGGTGGCGTCCGAAATCTACCTTGTGGAATTTGAACTGGCTCATGGGATACTGCTGGCCCTAAAGCTATAGTCGTCCGAAATCTACCTTGTGGAATTTGAACGGAGGGAAAGGGCGAAATGGTAGAAAACGCGCTCGGTCCGAAATCTACCTTGTGGAATTTGAACTTTTCGGAGATGCAAGACCGGAGGTTCAGCAAAAATGTCCGAAATCTACCTTGTGGAATTTGAACCCCGCGACTGAATGAGGTCTTTCCCCCGGACGCTGAAGGTCCGAAATCTACCTTGTGGAATTTGAACTATGCTGGTGAGGTAGCGGCGTATAAGGTCGTCGCTCGTCCGAAATCTACCTTGTGGAATTTGAACTAGGTAAAATTATCTTAGTCATACTTTACCTCCTTGTTGTCCGAAATCTACCTTGTGGAATTTGAACGGTGTACGAGAGAGCTAGGAAGGGATGGAAAGAGGGGTCCGAAATCTACCTTGTGGAATTTGAACCCCTCACACCCCTTGCATCTTTAATAATAATGAGGTGTCCGAAATCTACCTTGTGGAATTTGAACCTGGCTCATCAGCTCCCACGCACCCCCAACCTGCTCGTCCGAAATCTACCTTGTGGAATTTGAACGGAGAATGGCGATCTTGCCCTGGGTGCTTTGATGAGCGTCCGAAATCTACCTTGTGGAATTTGAACATGTAGCAGCAGGGGGCAGGGGGCTGGTCCTCCGGCGTCCGAAATCTACCTTGTGGAATTTGAACTCACGCAGTCTACAAGGTCCTCGTAGAAGGAAGCAACGTCCGAAATCTACCTTGTGGAATTTGAACAACAAGGAACGTGGCCATAGACATACCCACCCAAAATGTCCGAAATCTACCTTGTGGAATTTGAACTCCTCGTAGCCGAATACGAATGCGAACTCCCTATAGCGGTCCGAAATCTACCTTGTGGAATTTGAACAGGTGGGCGTGGGATAAGTACGAAGCGGGCGACTGGGTCTCAAATCTACCTTGTGGAATTTGAACAGCCGTATCCGATAAGGTTTTATATAAGGCAAACCTAGTCTCAAATCTACCTTGTGGAATTTGAACCCTGCCACGCCCAGGGGCCTTAAGGTCCCTAACATCATCCTCCACGAGGTGACGAACGAGGAGCTTCTCAAGAAGCTCAAGGCCGTCCACGTCATGGTGAGGGACCAGTTCACCTTCATACCCAAGCCCGATACTCGGCTTGACATGTCCATAGACGATGTGGACGTCGTAGAGCTCTCAGCCGACCTGGAATCCTCGGATGAGGTCAAGGAGGAAGAGATCCCCTGGTAGCGCGTAACGCGTAATAGGGTCTGGGGGAGGGTGTTTACCCTCCCCCTTATGGATCGTACGCAAGCCATGAGTAGGGTACTCAACGACTTCTATAACGCGCTTGTATGGGCAGACGATAAGCTGTCTGCCCTGATCATAGCTCCCCCATCACAAGGGAAATCCTTCTACCTCAAGCAGCTTACGGAGAATGTAAAAACCATGAGACGCATCACGCAGATAACGAGCGCGGGCCTACGTAAGTTCCTCGACTCCAACCAGAACGTCTCGCACATCGTGATAAGTGATATAGGAAGCGTATCGCAGCAGAAGAGAGACTACTCCGTCTTCAACATCATGCTTGAAGCCGCGGAGGAGGGTATATCGGATATATACCTCTCCAAGGAGATCGTCGTCGTTAGACGCAAGGTCGGATTCATACTCGCCATGACACCGAAGGACTTCCGAATGCTCCTAAAGAGGCTCCCGAAGAAGCAGATAGACACGGACGCGTTCCTGTCACGCTTCATAATGTTCAACTACGAGATGACTAGGAAGAACATGAGGAAGATCTTACGAGGTGGGGGATACCCATTCCATCTTAAGGTGCCAGAGAGGCTAGTTTTCCACCATCCAGCGTTCGTGGACCGTGTCTACGATGTAGCATATAAGCTCTTACCCGAAGAGGAGAGACAGTCAATGCTTCGTATCATACGTAACCACGTCAACATCGCGAAGGGGTTCGCGGCGTTCAAAGGCTACGACATCATGGACGATAGAGTTCTCGCTTTCGTGGTCACCTTACTCGTCATGCGTAGTAAGAGGCTCAAGCTGAACGACATCGCCAAGTTCTGGGCCGACCCCTCCGAAGGCCTAAAAGTCGACGTTGACTCCATAATCAAGATCACAGACGGAAACGTGAAAGAGGAAGCGTACATAAAGATCTAGGAGGTGCAGGATGGCACACTTACCAGAGCTTAAGCAGAAGATATACGAGTACGTCGCGTTGATACAAAAGAAGGGGAAAGAGGTGGGAAGGGTGGTGAAGGAGATGAAGGAGCTTAGTAAGGAGATCAAAAAGCTTGAGGAGGAGCATGATGGAGAGGAGATTCCCATGGAGAAGGCAGCTATCATAGCTGCTAAGAAGGACGCGTATCTTGAGAAGTATAACAGGTACAGGCAGCTCCGAAAGGAGCTGTTGGATCTATCAGACTCCCTGTATATGCTCGTACTGACGAAAGTCAGCACTAAGTACAAACGCATACGGAACGACTATATCATATACGTTAAGGAGGGGTATATGGAGATATATGACGGAGAGGGCAACTTTATCGTTCGTGCCTTTCCGAAAACAACCCTCGTGCTGGATGTGAAGCACATCTTTGCACGGGATATAGAAGGAGGTTTACCATGAACATGAAGACTCTTGGAGATATTCTTGATGACATGCTATTCTTGATGGGGTACGATGTCCTCGTTGATACGCAAGGAGATAGCATAAAAATCTACAGGGACGTAGGAGGCTACGAGAAGATCGTCCTAGAGATAGCTCGTGCAGGAAACAGTATACGTATCACTAGTCCCAAATCTACCTTGTGGAATTCTAACCCTGATTTCTCCACCACCTCAACCACCTTACCAGGAGAATTACAGCGCTAAGTGTAAAAATGTAAATCAAAACCCATTCCCATCCCAACCTCACCTTTAGAGCGGGTAAACCAAAGGCATGCGCCCAAACGACGATCCTTTCCATTCCCTCATAAAACACATAGGCGGAGTATTTAAAAGGATAGGGAAACACAAAAGACAGCACCTGAGAGTACATAAAGGCCGTCATGAGAGGTATTACCACGAGGTTGAGGGGAACGTAAAGAAGGGCATATCTTCCGAAGTATTTCAAAGCGAAGGGCAAAGAATAAAGGGGTGGTCCCAAAAGTGTGGCCAACCACCTGTTTCTGAAAATCAGAAATCCGAGAACCGCGGAGTAAGAAAGCCAAAGGGAAGGTGAAAACAGCCAGAGGGGTTTAAAGAGGAGGAGGGCCAAAAGCGAAAGGAACAACACGTTCAAAGGCTTATAGGGTCTCCTGAGTATTTTCGCACCGGAAAAAAAGGAAAGCATGGTGGCGGCCCTGACGACTGATGGCATAAACCCAACGGCATAGGAGTACATCCATATCAGCAGGGTTGCAAACAGATAGGCGTATCTCAGGGGAACGAGGAACCTTAAAACGAAGCTGACGGCCAAAAATATAAGTCCTACGTGCAAACCTGATATGGCAAGGACGTGGCCTGTACCCGTCTCGTAAAAGGCTTTTTTGACCTCCCATTTAACCCTTTTCACCCCCGTTATGACGGAGAGGGCGAAGAGGTACTGGTCTTCCGAAAATGTGCTTTTTATAAGGAGGGCATCCACAAACTCGTAAAACCTTTTAACCCCCTTTCTAAAAAGGGCTTCCTCTACGAAGAGGGTATCCCCCTTTATCCTCCCCCTGACGAGCATTTCATCTCTTGGGAAGGCGGGCCTATCCCCCATAAAAACCTTTAGAGCTTTTCCTTTAACCTTTTCCCATCTCTGACCGTCCCACCTGTATATCACGGTCCCCTCACCCACATCGTACACGCTAACCCTGAACCAACCTTCCCACTCCTCCAACTCCCTTCCGAAGTATGTGAAAAATCCCATTCTTAAAAACCCCAAAACGAAAAACACGAACCCGCTTACAAAAAGACCCCTACTCCTGAAAAGCAGGATTAACGGCAAAAAGAGCAAAAACACCGGCTGAAAGGCCGCGAGCAACCCCAAAATATAACAGATCGCAACGAATACCGGGAAGTATATTCCGATTCTAAGGGTGAAACCTGATAAGGCGGTAGAGACTCACCCTTACACTTCTCCTCTCCCTCTTGTGAAAATACATCGTTTTCCTTAAGGAAAAAACGAAGTCCATCACCCGCTCCCACGCAAACCCCTTCTCGGTAGCCAACCTGTCAACGAAGGGATCGCTCTCCGCTCCCAAAAGCGTCCATACGACGCCAGCCCCCCTTAAGGCGGCCTCAAGGAAAACCCTATCCGCACCCCTTTTACGCATACCGAACGGGGGGTTCATCACCACCGTATCGGCCCTGAAGTAAAGTTGCGATACGTCGGCGTTTACAAAATGCACGGGAAGGTTCCCAAAAACCCCCTCTGAGAATTTCAGGTTTGCCCTGGCCACCCTCAGTGTTTCCACGTCCACGTCCACACCTACGACCAGCCTTGCGCCCAAAAGCCCCGCCCCCACCGACAGTATTCCCGTTCCACATCCGAGGTCAAAAACGACCCTCCCCTCTATATCCCCGTGTGCGAGGTTGAGCATTCTCACGGCAACGTTTGGGGGTGTGGAATACTGCTCAAGATGGGGTTTTGGAGCTGGAAAGTCCATGAAGGCCTGAAGGAGTATTTCGTGTTGTTTCGTCAGCAACTAAAAGGCCCTGAGGATACCTTTTATCCATGTCCAGACGAAAATGGCGTTTATGTGGGGGTCAAGGGTTCCGTCAACGGATACGTAAGTCATCTCTTCGGGAGGAAGTTGGGCATCGGCCTTCAGGTTCAAATACACATCAAACGTGGCATCGGAAACCCTCCCGTCGTTTGAAAGTCTTTCCCGGACAACCTCCTCCGGTGCGAAGACATGGACGGCCAGAGGTACGGCCCTAAGGTCATGGGCCAGATCCCTGAAGGGAGATCTGTACTTCACCTTGAGAAAGGTTGCGTCCACTATGACATCCCTACCCATCTCCAAGTTTGCACACACCTCCTTTCGTATGTGCGCGAAAACGCTCTCGTTGATGTCCGGCGCGTAGGCGTGGGACGGCAGCCTAACGTACGGGGGGAAACCCAAAAGCCTCTTTCTTATGCGATCCGACTCGTACACCGCTACGTCTTCCATAAGGTTTGACAGGTGTTTTGCCAAGGTGGTCTTACCCACACCGGGTAGCCCCACCATGAGGATCATGACCCTCTTCCTCACGGCGTTTATTTTACCCTCGTTTCACCGGGGTGGCAGCCCTTTTCAGAGGTACCACGAGAACTCAACCTCCTCTATTTTCCTCATGATCTGTTGGAAGACCTTCCTGACCTGTTCCCTTATATCCTTGATTGACCCGTAGTTCCGTATGACGAAATCCGCCCTTTTGACCTTCTCCTCCTGGGGCATCTGAGAGGCGAGTATGGCCCTCGCCTTCTCCTCCGGTATCCCACGCCTTACCATCCTTTTCACCAACTCCTCCTCGGGCGCCCAGACCACTATTATCGTGTCAAAGGCGTCGGCAACGCCGTACTCAAAGAGCAGGGCCGCGTCAACCACGACGACCTTTGCGGGGGTTTTCTCTATCCTCTCCTTTATCCTCTGCATGACAAGAGGTCTTATGATCCTCTCAAACCTCTCCTTGAAATCCCTGTCAAAGAACACCTTCCGCCCCAACCTCTCCCTGTTGACCTTCTCCCCTTCCAAGGCCTCCGGGAATTCCTTCCTTAGAAATTCCTTGACCTCCGGATAGTTCAAAACCTGATGGGCCTCCTTGTCGGCGTCTATTACCTCAAACCCCAGCTCCCTCAGCATGTTGGCCACGGTCGTCTTGCCAGCACCCGCGTTTCCCGTCAACCCTATCAGGATTTTCATGGCACCACCTCCTTTAGGATTTTCAGTATACGGTTGACGACCTCCTCCACCGTCATGTGGGTGGTGTCTATGTATATGGCGTCCGCCGCCCTTTTCAGGGGGGCGACCTCCCTCGCCGAATCCCGTATGTCCCTCTCCTTCACATCGCGCAGGGCATCCTCATACGATATGTCTTCGCCCTCCGCCCTCAGCTGCTCGTACCTCCTCTTCGCCCTCTCTCCGGTCGTAGCGTCAAGGAAAAACTTCACGTCGGCATCGGGGAGGACTACGGTTCCTATATCCCTCCCCTCCACAACCGCCCCACCCTCTGCGAGCCTACGTTGGACGTCCAGGAGGAACTCCCGCACCTCCTTGATCGCGGCCACCCGCGACGCCATGTCCGAAACCTCTACGGTGTCCAGCTCCTCCGTAACATCCTCACCGTTGAGAAAGGTACGGATGTGGCCATCCGTGTACTCCTGCCATATTTCAAGGTTTCCGAGACCCTCCCTTACCTCATCAAGGTCTTCCGGGTTCAGACCTCTCCTCAGGAAATGGAGGGCAACAGCCCTGTAGAGCGCACCTGTGCTGACGGCCCTCAGACCCAACCTCTCCGCCACCAACTTCGCCACGGTCGTCTTTCCCACACCGGACGGCCCGTCTATTGCTATCACGAGGTCGGCGGTGGGACCACGACTTTCCGCTCCCTTAAAACCCTTTGTATCCTTTAAGCTCCATCCCTTCAAGTCGGGGCGCGGGGATTTGAACCCCGGACCTCCTGGTCCCAAACCAGGCGCGCTGCCAGGCTGCGCTACGCCCCGCTCCGGAAAGGTGGAAATTTTACAGTAGAACGGGGCTTACGTTAACGCGACAGCACCCTTTCAAGGAGATACCCTATCACGAATACGGCGATACCGAAGAAGAGGAGTAGGGCTTCCCATTTCATGTTTCCCGTGGTCAGACCCACGTAAAGTCCCAACAGCACCCAACCTATACCGCTGCCCTGTGTGAATTTGGCCAAAAAGTAAAGGACAATCCGCAACCCTTTATTCTACAGCGTTATGATACTTCGCCGTTAAAATAGACTCCAATGGGACTGTTATCGCAGTTTTTGAAAGGGGCGGGTTTTGTTTACCTCTTCGGAAGCGGGGCGATGCTCACCGAGATGGAGCCCCTGAACCAACACCTGTGGAGGGCCGGCTATCCCGGAGTTCCAAAGGCCTACGTGCGCACATCAAGCGAGTGGTTTTTCTTTTACAAGAGGTTCTCTTTTTCCGTGTCCACATCCCGCACCACATCCCCCACTACCGTGTGGAACGGGAAGTACACCTATGCAAGGGGACAGTGGAGGAAGTTCGCCTTGGGTAGGCTCTTCGGAAGCGGGGACTGGATACTCCATATCTCCCTCGGAGCCGGAAGCTCCCGCCTGGAGGTGGGGATAGGGGATCACGTGGAGGACTTTGACTCCACCCTGACGACCGAGACGGGTGCGAGGGTTCTTACAACCTCAGCCTGGGATTTGACACCTGAGGTTCTCCTCTCAAGGAGGATATCCCGGATCTTCTTCTTAGGGGTAAAAGGCGGTTATGTGTACTCCCTCGCCGGAGGGGTGTGGAAGTCCAACGGAATAACGCTCAAAGGCGGCCCCCACGTTTCACTTTCCGGCCCCTACATCACCCTCTTTCTGGGCGCAGGGATCCTCATCCTCTGAGGAAAGCACGTAAAGCTCCGCTCCATCCGGGAAGTCTCCGAAAAACTCACAGAGTTTCTCCCTGAGGGCGTTCGCATCCTCAAGGACGGCAAAAACCCCCACGGTGGAGTTTCCCACGACCTGAGGGTTTGAAATCGTCCATCCACCTACTTCCGTCCAGTTTATATCGTAATACCTTTTGTAGAACACGTCCGAGTATATGAGGGCGACCTTTGCCCCCTTTGCCCTCGCGAGGCTGTCAATCCTCTCCCATGTGTTCTTCCCCTCCTTCCAGTAGTGGAAGATCTCCCTTGTCCCCAAGCCGAAGAGGTCAACTATGCGGGCATCGGTAAAATAGGAGACGTTTCCCACATCGTTTATCACCACGGTCTCACCGTTGTAATAATCCCTCACAAATCTGGCCATCTGGTAATCCTGAAGGAACTGCTCCCTCGCCGCAACCGGTACGAGTTTGACCATGAGACCACCCCTAACGATCAGGGGCAGGAGTAGGGCGGACACAAAGGAGAAAAGGGCGAACAGACCGGTCCTTCCGACGTTCGGTATCTGTGGTATTCGGGCCGGGTTCAGGGTGAGGAGGGCGGAGAACAGCACAAGACCCATGGCGTACACCTCGTACCTGTAAAACCACCTTATGTTTCCGAAGTTCATCTGGGCGAGGAACCCCAGGAGGGAGATGACCAAAAGGGTAAGCCGCCTGTGATCCCTGAGGGGAAAGAGAAGGGCGAGCAAACCGAGGAGAAACGTGGAAAACAGGTCTGTGTTCCCGACCAACCTTTTAACGGCCATGAAACCGAGAAAGTCCAGCAGGCCGAGGGGGTTCCTCAGGTTAAAGACGTGTCTCTTCAACACAACGGAGGCGGGAAGGAAATCCCAGCCCTGCGCTGCGCTCACAAGACCGTAAACCGTTATGGGTAGACCTCCACCCAAAACCGTCAGAAACGCCAGTAAAACCCTTCTCCTAAAAACGTAATAAACCGCCAACAGGATGACGAAAACCACACTCTCGTACCTGAGAGATGTGGAGAGGGCGGACAGAAGCAGGACACCGAGGGGATGAAAACGTGAGCCTTCCCCGAAAATACCCACGTAAAGCAAAAGCAGGAGGCTCAGTAGGTGGAGGAGGTGTTCCATACCCGTAAAGGCCATGGCGACCCCACCGATACAGAAGATGTAGAGAAAGGAAAACGTGTAAAACCTCCACCCATCCCTCAAGAGGACATGGGCAAAGGCGATGGTCAAAACGGCGGACAGGACGTTTAAGAGGAGGGGGAGGTAAAGGTTTGGTCCGAGGACCTTATAACCGGCGGCCAGTACCAAAGGCCACAGGATTGAGGAGACGGATGATGTGAACTCGTAAGGCGTGATCCCCCATACACCGTGGAAGGCGAGGTTCTCCGCAACCGACATGTGGATATAGGTGTCGTCCAGGACGTACTGAAAATGCCCGTCCAGATAGAACCTGAGGAAGTAAAACATGAGGGCCACACCCAAAACGTAAGCCGAGGATACGGCCAGGAACCTCCTCATGTTTGAAACCTCTCCCTCAAAACCTCCATCACCTCCTCAGGCGGTAGTTTCAACACCTTCAGGGCATCCCTGCGAAGGACGGCAAAGGCCACACCCTCAAGGATGGTGGGATCGCAAAGAAACCTTTTGCCCTTAACTATTCTGTAGGTCCTTTCGGCCTCCCTTTTCGCCCTCTCGGCATCGTTGTACCTCTCGTGGAAGACTTCCTCAAGCAACCCCTTGATCTCAGGGGGGAACACGTAATCACCGAACGGGACGAGGTGGGAGCTCGTCATCTCAACAGCCCTGTACAGGGCGTTCGCCCTTACAAACCCTATACCCTCTATCCCACCAAGGGGGGCGTACTCGTAGGGTATCCCGTACCTGTAGGAGTGGAGGACCCTCAGAACCCCCTCAAGCGTTGTGAAGATGTAGCCTTCCGAGTGGAGGGTGAACAACACCCTGGCCAGGTGGAAAAGGTCCGCTCTGGTAAAGGAGAGCTCACCGGGAGGGTTGGACACGTTCGGGTACTCGTAAAGTCTTCCGGATACGAACATCCACAGCTCGTCCGTCCCGTCGTTCAACGTGAGGGTCTCGTAGTACTTGCTCTTAAAGGCGGAAACCTCACCGTAGTAATCGTCGGAAGGTATAAAACCCTTCACACTCCCCTTGATCCTCTTCATGTACATCAGTGGACGCACCGCGAGGTTTGCCTCCACCCCCTCGGAGACCCGCCTCTTGAACTCCTGATAGGCTATGGGTGAGATGGAACTCTTGAGCATAACCTCACCAAGGGGTGTCAACCCGTTATCGCTTATAAATCCACCCCTTTCAAGGTGGGCATAAACCTCCTCCAAAAAGGATACGTCCACACCCTGCAGCGAGGGTACACTCCGCAGAAATTCCCTCCAGTCCGCGCTTGATGCAACCGCCCCCAGTATCATGAGGGCCACGTGGGAGGATATACCCCAGTACTCCTCCAGGGAAACGCCGTGGTGTGAGAGCTCCTCAACGTAGGGCCGCTTTTCCGAAAGTTCCTCAAGCATTTCCTCAAGGGGGTTCTTTGACCTCGTCACCACAAGGACGTTTACGTATCCCACCTCCTTTATCCCGTACCTCCCGGCCCTACCCTCCATCTGCAACACGTCCAGGGTATCCGGTAAGAACCTCGTCCTACCCGTCCTCCTGTCCTTTATCTTCTTGACCAGGATCAGGACACGATCGGCGGGCAGGTTCACCCCGTAGGCGAGGGTTTGAGTGGCCACAAGCCACTTCAGCTCCCCCTTGCGAAAGGCCCTTTCTATCTCCTCCCGCTCCTTCAGGGGAACGTCCGCGTTGTGGAAGGCCACATCCCTCCCCCGCCTCTCAGGTATGAAGGGTAGCGTCTCGTTCATCACACCGTATCCCTCGTCGGATAGCCTCCTCAGGAGCTTGTAGCCTATGTCCTTTTTGTACACGAAGAGCAGGACGGTGTCCTCCTGGGGAACGGAAAGGAGGGCCTTAAAAAGGGCCTCGGCGAGAACCTCATCCCCCCTACCGGAAACCCTCTCGTACCTCTTGTGGATGGGAACCGGCCTGTACTCCGAGACGAGGAGATAGTCCGCACGGACGGTTTTTGCAAGCCCCTCCGGATCCGGTACGGTTGCGGATAGGGTAAGGTAATCCCATCCCCTCGTCTCCAGGTAGGCCAAGATCTCCTCTATCACCACACCCCTCTCCTTGTAGATGTGATGGACCTCGTCAAGGACTACCGGGGCGGAAACCCATCCCTTGGATGTCCTGAACGCGTTGGCCAGGCTCTCATAAGTCGCCACGTACACGTCCTTTTCCCCATCATCGTACTCGTCAAACACGTCCCCTATCTTCAAGCCCACCCTCTCATCCCCCCAAGCCTCTTTGAAACCCCTGTAAATCTCAACGGCGAGGGATTTGGTGGGAACGGCATACGTCCCCCTCCCCCTCATGAACAGCATACCAACACCGGTTTTCCCGGAGGACGTGGGGGCCACGACCAACGCCCTACCACCCTCGTACGTCCTGAAAAAAACCGTCTGTAAGGCGTTCAACCTATCAAAGGGAAAACCTTCAGGCGCCTTTGCCAGGATTAAACGCCTCCCGTTCTCCAACCTGACCGTCTTACCGGCTACCTTCTCCAGTTTGACGACCTTCACCGGACACCTATTCTAAACCGGTTATAAACCCGTTTACCACGTAATCCGCAAAGGGGAAGGCCGAGGTAAAGGCGGGGGATACGGCGTTTAAAATGTGAACACTCCTCTCTCCCCCGAGGACGACAAAGTCCATCACGAGACTCCACCTCCTAACGTCTACGAGCTGCGCCCTTATACCCACCCTATCCGAGGGGATGATGTCCCCCTTTCCAATACCTTCAACCATCTCGGAACATCGGGCGTAGAAACGGGAGCCGCTGTACTTCCAAATCTCGGAAAAGACGGCCTCCCTGAATCCGCGGTTCCTCAGAAAGACGTTCCCCAACCTCCAGAGGATCTTGTGGGTCTCCCTACCAACCCCCAAACCGCTGTAGGCCTCTCTTGAAAGGACGGGAAAGGCCGTAGGGCCGACGAAGACCCTCCCCTCCGGACTTCTCGTAAAATGCACTCCCAAAAAGGGGGTTTTCGGATGGGGTACCGGGTACACGTTCCCCCTGACGAGGTGGGAGGGTCGCAACTCCTTGTAAGTTCCCTTAAAGGGTAGTATGAGGTAATCCTTTCCCACACCGTAGGACCTGGCGAGGGTGTCCGCGTGCAGACCGGCGGCGTTCACCAAAACCCCGTACTCAAAAACACCCTCCGTCGTCAAAACCTTACCCTTTGCGTACCTCTTCAGACACCTGACCCCCGTCATCAGCCTGACGTTCCTTTTGGACTTCAGGGTTTCTACGAGGGCCTTTATCACGTCCTTGGGGTTTACGACGGCCGTATTGGGAGAGAATATCGCCCTTTCAAACGTCCTCGCGTTCGGCTCTATCTCCTTCAGCTCCTTTCCGTCTATCAGGTGGACTTCCGCTCCGTTTTTCCTCGCCCTTTCGTAGAGCTCCTCCAACCTCCTGTCCTCATCCTCATCCCTCGCCACTATGACCTTTCCGCTCTCGTTTATGGGAATACCCCTTTCCTTGACGAACTCCCTCATCCGCCGGTTGCCCTCTATGGCAAACCTCGCCTTCAGGCTGTCCGGGGCGTAGTATATACCGGCGTGAAGGACTCCACTGTTCCTACCGGAGGCGTGAAGGCCGAAATCCCCCTCCTTTTCCAAAATCAGGACATCGTACCCCTCATCCGCAAGCCTCCCCCCCACAGCCAACCCCACTATACCACCACCGCATACCAAAACGGCGGAGCCGCGGGGCAAACCGACCCCTTACCTCTCCACGAAGTCTATGCCAAGGAGCTTGATGAACTCCCGCATCCACTTGGGGTGGGCGGGCCAGGCGGGAGCGGTGACGCGGTTCCCGTCCACAACCGCACCGTCAATCGGAACCTCCACGTACTGCGCGCCCGCGTTCTTTATGTCCGGAGAGACGGCCGGATAGCACGTCGCCTTTTTACCCTTGAGGGCACCCTCAACCGCCGCCAAGACGAGGGGGCCGTGGCATATGGCCGCTATGGGCTTGCCGGCATCCACGAAGTGTTTCACGATCTCCCTCACCCGCGGGTTGAGACGTATGTACTCCGGCGCCCTACCACCCGCTATTACAAGACCATCGTACTCCTCCGGATGCACCTCGTCAAAGTCCTTGTTGAGGGTGAAGTAATGGCCGGGTTTCTCGCTGTAGGTCTGCTCACCCGTGAAATCGTGTACGGCGGTTATCACACGCTCTCCAGCCTTTTTACCGGGGCAGACGGCGTCAACCTTAACCCCCACCAGGAGGAGCATCTGGAAGGGGACCATCGTCTCGTAGTCTTCCGCAAAGTCGCCCGTCAAAAGTAGAACTTTCTTTGCCATAACGTGGGTATTATAACCCCGAAGGGCGATCTGGGCCGCGATGTTCTTGGCCTCCCTTTTACTCCTACCAACCCCTTCGGCGAGGAGTGTTGGGCCTTGGTATATCCTCGCCCTGTACCCGCCCTTCTGGGGCGAGTACTCCACGTCAATCCTCCCCTTTCTCGTCTTGACCAGGGCCTGCCAATAGTTCCTGAAGAGGGGGTAAAGCCTGTTCAAAAACGGCCATATCTCCGCGTCCAGTGCCTTGAATATCCTCTCCACGGGGAAGTGGAGGTAGAGCAGGCCGAGTATGGCCTCAAACATGCTGGCATAGGAGTACTCCCCCTTCGCACCCCCCTCGGCCACCAGCCAGTCCTCTATTCCGAGGTCTTTAACGAGGAGGTAGAAGGCCCTGTTGCTCTTGTAATCCGAGGCGAGTGTGCTTATCTCCTCCTCGTCAAGGCCTTGGGAGAAGAGCCTTGAGACTATCCAGAGGTTGAACAGGGCGTCTCCGAGGGTTGCGAGGCGGAAGAAGTCGGGATTTCCGACGCTTTTGTGGTAGACCGCCCTCTTCCTCTCATCCTCCGGCAGACTCAAAAAAAGACTCAGAACACCGCCTTTTCCTCTTCCCTCGTCTCCGGACGCCATAGGGTCAAGATGTAATCTTTGAGGTCTTCAAAGGTCTCGGCAAGGTCGTTGAAGTACCTCTCGGCCTCCGACTGGGAGGAGTACCTGAGACGGTTGTACAGGTTGGCCACGTTCAGGTTGTACAGGGGTATAAGGGTGTTCAGGACCTTGAACCTCTGACGGGGGATGCTGTGGAAGACGGCCGCGTACCTGTAAACGGTCCGGGCCCAGGTCTCGTTGGGTATTACAAACCTGTCGGGATCGGTCTCGTGGTAGAGATGCTCGTAGAGCGAGAAGTCCTCACCCTCAAGGATGTTCTTCCAGAGCGCCCCAAAATGTTCAAAACCCAGTTTGAAGTACCCTATGAGGTTTTCAACGTCTATTTCAAACTCCGGGGGTTCACCCTCAGGGGCCTCTCCGAGGATGGGAACGGGGGAGGACCCTTTCACACCCATCCAGTAGTCCTCGTACTCCTCAAGGAGTTTGAAAAGCGTTCCGACCACCTGTCTGAACATGGAGGAGAGGTGTTTACCCGGGTCCTTGACGTCGTGTATCTTCAGGCCCAACCGGGTCTGCGCTATCTTAAAGCCCCCCGTAATGGCGTTCACGGTCATCCACACGTCTATTCCGAACCTCGCCACGTCCGTGTCCCAAACCTCCCTTTCGGTGAAGTGTTTTGCCAACCTCGGTGATACGCCGAAATCCCCACCTATGGGTTGCCTGATCCTCCTTCCGAACATCGCCCTGACCAAGGGGTACACCACCGTGTTCGTTATCGTCCCGTCAAACTTGTACCGGTTGTAGTAGGGGGCGATGTAATCGTAGCCCTCAAACACGGGTGTTAGGACGTTTCTGACCCATTCGGGTGTTATGGACCTGAGGTCGGCGTCAAAGAGGGCTACGGCCTTCGCACCCAGAAAACCGGCCGCCTCAAACACGGCCCTGAGCGCCGATCCCTTCCCCGGCAAACCCCTGTATATGGTGACTATCTTCTCCTGGTCGTACGTGGACACGTCCACGGTCTGGGCGACCTCCCTCGTGTCATCCGTTGAACCACCGTCCGACACGAACACAAGGCTCCTCTTATCGGGAAAGTACCTGTAAAGTCCTTGACAGACCGTGATCAAAACCTTCTTTATGGTCGTGGCGCTCATGTAGGTCGGTATGCCGACCACTATGTCCGCCTCCTCCAAGAGCTCGAGCTTCCTTATGGCGGACTGTCTCAAGGCGGTTAAAAACCTCATTTCCCACCTTCTACGTAAATCAAAACCACATCCGCCACGTTTGTCCCCGTCGCTCCCGTTTTGACGTGCGTTCCCATCCTATCGTGAAAGGTGTAGGAGTCGTTCTCCGTTAGATAGCGCTCGATCTCCTCCTCACCGGTCCTCTTCCTGTCCTCAGGACCTACCACGGCTCCGGCCGCATCCGTCGGCCCGTCTATACCGTCCGTTCCGGCGCTCAAGAAGAGTATTTTAAAGCTCTCCTCCATCTCCTTCAAGAAGGCGAGGGCCAACTCCTGGTTTCTGCCCCCCCTTCCCCTTCCAACCACCCTGACACTCGTTTCCCCGCCCAATATCAGCAGGACGGGTGGGTGAAAGGGTTCGCCGTGGTCGTGTACGTGGCGGGCTATGGAGAAAAGCACCTTTGCAACCTCCCGTGCCTCCCCTTGGAGGGTATCGCTCAACACCTTCGCCCTGATACCCATCTTTCTGGCGAGTCTCTGCACGCCCTTCAGGGCCTTTCTGTTGTCCCCTATGAGCATGTGTACTATACGTCCCGACGGTCGTTTCGGTGTCTCCTCCACCTCTCCCCTCAGACCCATTTCTATCACGTGGCGCACACTCTGCGGTAGGTTGTCCCATACGCCGTAGGAGAGGAGGAGGCGATGGGCGTAGGCGTAGGTGGTGGGGTCGGGGAAAAAGGGACCTGAGCCTATGGCGGAAAGGTCGTTCCCTATCACGTCGGAGAGGACGAGGACGTAGCCCTTTGCCCGCGTGATCTCGGCCAACCTCCCACCCTTTACGGAGGAGATGTGCTTGCGGACGGCGTTTATCTGCTTGATGTTCATACCGGACTTGAGGAGTAGCTCGCTCGTCTTGACGAAATCCTCAAGGGTTATGGGGGGTATGGGCTTTTCAAGTAGGGCGGACGACCCGCCCGATAGGAAAAAGACGAACCTGTCCTCCCTTCCCAGGGATTTCAAGTAGGCCAACATCTCCTCGGTGGCGGCGATGTTCTTTTGCGAGGGGAGGGGATGCGTTCCGTAGAGGAATTTCACCTTACCCTCCGCACCGTCCTCCCC
>JALWZG010000035.1 GCA_027002825.1 Caldifarciminota bacterium | reverse complement strand
CCCCCCACCCTATGACCTTTCTCCCCTCCACCACCACCCAACCGCTCTCCCGGAGGGAGGGGTCTATACCCAGTACCCTCACGCCGCCTCCTCCAAGAGCTTCAGGTCTACGTCAAAGTTGGCATACACCTGCTGGACGTCATCGTGGGATTCAAGGGCCTGGTAGAGCTTCAGGACGGTCTCCGCGCTCTTGCCCTCAACCCTCACGGTGTTCTGGGGGAGCATGGTCACCTGGGCGGAGGATATGGGTATTCCGGCGTTTTCCATGGCCTCCTTTACGGTGTGGAAATCACCTGGGGATGTCAGCACCACCCATGTGTCCCCTTCTTCCAAGACGTCCTCTGCCCCCGCCTCAAGGACTACCTCGTATATCCTGTCCTCGTCAACGGCCGACTTTTCAACGTATATGACACCGGCCTCCTTGAACTGCCATGCCACGCTTCCGGGCGATGCGAGATTTCCGCCGAACTTGGAGAATATGTGTCTCAGCTCGCTCGTGGTCCGGTTTCTGTTGTCGGTGGTGACCTTTATGAGGAAGGCCACGCCACCGGGACCGTAGCCCTCGTATACGGCATCCTCGTACTGCACGCCCTCCAGCTGTCCCGTACCCCTCTTTATGGCCCTTTCTATGTTCTCCCAGGGCATGTTGGCCTCTTTGGCCTTTTCTATGGCCAGCCTCAGGCGTGGGTTGGTGTCCGGGTTTCCGCCACCCAACCTCGCGGCCACCTGTATCTCACGGATGAGCTTGTTGAAAATCTTGCTCCTCTGAGCGTCTACCCTTGCCTTCTTGTGTTTGATCTGCGCCCATTTGCTGTGTCCGGCCACGTCTGTATTATACTGCGGAAGAGGGACGGGATGGGAAACTCCCCTTTATACGGCTTTTTCACAACCCGGTTTGAGGGCTTAACGGATTCCCCAGTATAATACCGTAATGCCCAAGTATCCGAGACCCATAGGTCCCTACTCCGCCTACAGAAGGGCGGGGAACCTGGTCTTTTTGGCCGGTCAGATAGGTATAAACCCCGACACCGGTGAGCTTGAGGAAGGCGTGGAAAACCAAACCCTGAGGGCGATAAAGAACATCGCCAACATACTCGCCGAAATAGGCCTGGGGCTTGACGATGTGGTGAAGACCACCGTCTTCCTGAAGGACATATCGGACTACCCCAAGGTGAACGAGGTGTACTCCCGGTTCTTCGGAGAGCCTTTCCCGGCGAGGTCGGCCGTGGCCGTCTCCGATCTGCCCAAGGGGGCCTTGGTAGAAATAGAGGTTGTAGCCCTCATAGGGGACATAAGGGAGGAGGTCGGAAAGGGGTTGGAGCTCTTCAAGGAGGGTAGGTTCTACGAGTCGCACGAATATTGGGAGAAGGCTTTCAGGAAGAGCAAGGGGGCGATGAGGGAGTTCTTCAGCGGAATCGTAAACGTGGACGCCGCCCTCTTAAAGTACAACGAGGGAAACGTAAAGGGTGCCCTCATAAACTTCAAAAAGGCCAGGGATAAAATAGGCGCCATGTTTCCGGATCACGACGTGATCCGTGAGATTGGGAGAACCGTTGATATGTTGGAGAAGGGCGAAAAGCCCGATTTCGGACCGCTTTTTGAGAGCGTTGAGAGGGTTGTAAAGGAGAGTTTGAATGCCATTGACTAAGGGACACGTCCTTGCGAGGAAGTACGAAATAGTGGATTTCATAGGAAAGGGACTTATCTTTGAGGTTTACAAGGCCCGACACACACGCCTTGACAGGGACGTCGCCCTGAAGGTTTTGATCCCCGAAATCGCCGCAGATCTGGAGTTCACCCGTTTCGTGATAAAGACCGTTCAGGCCACCGCCTCGCTTGACGCCCACCCCCACATATCATGGGTCCATGACATAGACAAGGACGGCGTGTACATCTTTTTCGTAATGGATTACCTTCCCGTTGACCTGAACGGGGTTATGGACAGGATTGACGTGGATACGTCCGTAAACGTCGTCCTCGGTGTGTTGGACGCTCTCTCCTTTGCCCACAAACACGGCCTGGTACACAAGGATATAAGGCCGAGCAACGTGAGGTTTTCCGACACGGGGGAGCCCCTTCTGGTGGATTTCGGCATGGCGGAAATAGCGGCGAAGGCCGCCGTCAAGTTCAAAAAGACGGCCTTTCTTCCGCCTCCAACCTATCTCGCACCGGAGCAGATCAAATCCTTTTCCCTCGCGGATGAGAGATCGGACATATACTCGGTCGGTGCGCTCCTCTACCACATGCTGACCAAGAAACCACCCTTTGAGGGTGATATAAAACAGATATACTACCAAAAGCTATCACCCACCTTTTCCCCTCCCCGTCCGAGGGAGTTGAATCCGGACATCCCGCCCAAGCTGGAGGAGATAGTACTCAAGGCCATGGAGAACGACCCAAAGGACAGGTTTCAAACGGCGGAGGAGATGATCTCGGCCCTATCCGACGTGAAGCGCAAGTACATAGCCAGGTTCAAAAACGCCCAGTACGAGGAGAGGAGACCGGAAGGTTCTTTTGTCGTGAAGTACAGGCTGAGGGAGAACTCCCCCTTTCAGATAACCTCCCTTGAGGTCCCCTCCGTGATACTTGTGAACGTTCCCTACAGCATAACCCTTTCCCTCGTGGGGGATGGAAAGGGAAAGGTCAGGATAGAGGTGCCGGATTTCTTTTCCCTATCCGCACCTGCGGTCCAGGAGTTTGAGGTACCCTGCGAGATCTCATGGTACATCATCACCACCAAATTCGTCTACGGCTCGTACGATATAACCCTTGAACTGATGTACGAAGACGTCAGCATAACGGAAAATCCAATAAGGGTACCGGTTCTTGTCCTGCCCATAGAGGGGAAGGAGAGAAAGGCCGGGAAGAAGACCATATTCAACCTCTTCGGTCTGATAGAGCCTGGGGAATGAGAGAGAAGGCGGTAGTGGTATCGGTCGTAAGGCCGGATGCCCTTTCGGAGGCGCAGCGCAGCCTGGACGAGCTGATCGCCCTGCTTGAGACGGCGGGTGTTGAAACGGTGGACGTAATAGTCCAGAAGAGGAGGAAGGTGGACCCCGCCTTTTACATAGGGAAGGGGAAGGCAAAAGAGGTGGCCGAATTGGTGGAGAAACTCGGTGTTGACGCCGTCGTTTTCAACGCGCGACTGTCTCCCAAACACGTCAGAAACCTCTCCAAGGTAATCCCCGTAAAGGTCTTGGACAGGGTAGACGTCATACTGGACATATTCGCCCAACACGCCGGTTCTTCCGAGGCCAAGATACAGGTTGAGCTGGCCCAGCTCCAGCACAGACTGGCCCGTCTCCGTGTGGACCCAGGTGCCCTCTCAAGGCTCGGGGGTGGTATAGGGACGAGGGGACCGGGCGAAACCAAGTTGGAGATTGACCGCAGACGGATACAGGCCCGTATAAACCGCCTCAAGAAAAAACTCCAAAAGATAGAAAAGGTGCGCAGGCAAAAGACAAAACAGCAGAGGTATTTTTTCCGCGTAGCCCTTGTGGGCTATACGAGCGCGGGAAAAAGCACACTCATGAACAGACTCACGAAATCCAACTTTAAAGAGAGCGAGCAGCTTTTCACAACGCTTGACACGTTCACCAGGGCGGCCTGGATAAAGGGTGCAACCGTCCTCATATCCGATACGGTGGGCTTCATATCCGACCTGCCGGCCGAGCTTATCGCCGCTTTTAGGTCCACCTTGATGGTGGCAAACGAGGCCGACCTGCTTTTGGTGGTCGTGGACGTATCTAAGCCAGGCTTTGAGAGGGACATAGAGGTGGTGGAGAGGACCCTCAGGAGGATAGGGGCGGGGGATAAGCCGAAGGTTTACGTCTTCAACAAGATAGATCTCCTGCCATCACAATACATGTTGGAGAGGCTTAAGGACAGGTACGCAGGGGAGGAGGTGGTCTTTGTCAGCGCCAAGACGGGTGAGGGGGTTGAAGAGCTGAAAGAGAAGATTTACGGGAAATACCTGGAGTGGAGAGGCGGAAAACCACCCGTACACCACTCTTATAATCGCAAGCGTGAAGATCTCAAGGGAGGAAATCCTTAGGTATCACAACGGCAAAAGGCCGGGTAAGCTTGAGGTAAAACCCTCAAAACCGGCCGAGACCCAAAGGGATCTTTCCATAGCCTACACACCAGGGGTTGCCGAAGTTTCCAAAAGGATACACGAGCATCCCGAGGAGGTCTACAGGTTTACGCTCAAGTCCAACTTGGTGGCCGTAATATCGGATGGTTCTGCCGTTCTCGGCTTGGGAGACATAGGACCCCTTGCGGCTAAGCCCGTGATGGAGGGTAAGGCCCTCCTCTTCAAGAGGTTGGCCGACGTTGATGCCATAGACATAGAGGTCAGCTCAAGAGACCCTGAGCGTTTTATAGAGGTTGTGAAGGCGATAGCGCCGACCTTTGGTGGTATAAACCTTGAGGACATAAAGGCGCCCGAGTGCTTTTACATAGAGAGAAGGTTGGAGGAGGAGCTTGACATACCCGTCTTCCACGACGACCAACACGGAACCGCCATAATTGTCCTGGCCGGCCTCATAAACGCCCTTGAAATACAGGGGAAATCCCCCAAAGATGTGAAAATAGTTATACTGGGGGCGGGAGCGGCAGGTGTGGCTATAGCAAACCTTCTCCTCAAGTACGGCTTCAAACGTGAAAATCTCAGATTGGTTGACAGCAAAGGTGTAATATACAGGGGGCGGAAGGAGGGGATGAACCCTTATAAGGAGGCACTGGCGGCGGATACGGATGAGAGAACGCTCAAAGACGCCCTGAGAGGTGCAGACGTGTTCATAGGTGTTTCAAGACCTAACCTTCTCGGAGAAGAGGAGCTGAAGGTTATGGCGGATAGACCGGTGATATTCGCCCTCTCCAACCCAAACCCCGAAGTGCCTTACGATCTCGCCAAGAAGGTGAGACCGGATGCCGTGGTCGCGACGGGTAGATCCGACTACCCCAACCAGCTGAACAACGTCCTCGGTTTTCCCTACATTTTCAGAGGGGCGTTGGACGTCAGGGCATCCCACATAACCGATAACATGAAACTGGCCGCCGCGGAGTCTTTGGCAAAGCTGGCAAAGGAAAGCGTACCCGAGGTGGTCCTTCAGGCTTACGGGTTGGAATCCCTTTCTTTCGGTAAGGATTACATAATCCCCAAACCCCTTGATCCAAGACTTATATACTGGTTGGCGCCCGCGGTTGCGGAGGCGGCTATGAGGGATGGGGTTGCACGCAAGGGGGTTGACATAGAATCCTACAGGGATAGGTTGAGGGGGATAACGGAAGAAGCACCGAGCTTTACGAGGTCTCTTATAAGGGTAAAGCCGAAGAAACCGCCGAGGATCATCTTCCCGGAAGGGGACAACACCACCATATTGAGGGTGGCCAACATACTTTCAAGGGAGGGTATGGCCTTTCCAGTCCTCATAGCGAACAGGGAAACCTTGGAGAGGAAGCTGAAGGCCCTCCAGATGGACTTCCCACATGAATTGGTTGATATGTGGGAATTCCCTATAGACGAGTACGCCCGCAAACTTTGGAAGATGAGGTGGCGTAAGGGTCTGGTTCTGGCCGATGCTTACGTGAAGTTGAGGAGTAGGAGGTATCTCGCCGCCATGCTCCTGCACGAGGGATATGTGGACGCAATGCTCTACGGCATAGTCCACAACTACGGGGAATCTTTACGCTCAATCCTTGAGATAATCAAACCTAAGCCGGGGATAAGGAAGGTGGCGGGGCTTTACATAGCCCTGAGCAAGGATTTGGGACCTATTTTCTTCGCGGATACAACCGTTAACCCCGACCCATCACCGGAAGATCTGGCCGATATAGCTGTGATGGCATCGGAAGTGGCGAGGAAGTTCGGTCAGGAACCGAGGGTCGCCTTCGTGTCCTTTTCAAACTTCGGCACGTCCAACCACCCAAGCGCCGTGAAGATGAGGGAAGCCCTTAGGATACTTCAGGAAAGGAAGCCCGACCTACTCGCGGAAGGCGAAGGCCATGCGGATGTCCTCCTGAACTTGAACCTCCTCAAGGAGATGTATCCCTTCTCAGTTTTTGCAAAACACAACACCAGAGCAAACATTCTAATATTCCCGGATCTCAACTCCGCGAACATTTCCTACAAAATACTCGCAGCCTCCTGTAGGATCAAGATGATAGGTCCCATACTCATGGGGTTGAGTAGACCCGCCCACGTGATACAAAAAGGGGATAACGAGGAAACGGTTCTGAGTTTGGCGTATTATGCGATACATCAGGTTTTGAACGGCGGCTGAGTTATACCGGGAACTTTTGTTGGTAAATTAGACTGCTTTGTGATACAAAGAAACTTCGCAAATCTCCGAAAAATCCCGCTTTGTGCGGAGTGTTTGAACGGTCGTTCAGGTGAACTTAATAGCCGTTTCTCTAATGGCCACAGGCATTCACACCCACTTCGCAAACCCCCCGGCTTTCGCGCAGGATTGGAGGTTTACGAACATACACCTTCGTTTTCCCGCCCTTATAATACCCGGTAGTTCCGCATGACAATTGAGTTTGGAGGATGGGATGGGAGACGGGTTTGAAGCCTACCTATAAGGGATTGAAATATGGGAACACTTTTAAGGGTTATCAGGCCCTCTTGCTGTTTGAAGCCTACCTATAAGGGATTGAAATTAAACTTCTACGATACAACTAACCCGCCGCCACAGGGTTTGAAGCCTACCTATAAGGGATTGAAATTAACGCCGTTTGGATAAAAACCCCACGAGGCGGCGTGGTTTGAAGCCTACCTATAAGGGATTGAAATTAGTAAAAGTTTTCAAACACATGTTCATTTGGAGCTGGTTTGAAGCCTACCTATAAGGGATTGAAACTAATCTGATATAGGTCTATATACATAACAAAAAAAAATGTTTGAAGCCTACCTATAAGGGATTGAAACAGGAAGCCCTCACCGCCATCATGC
>JALWZG010000034.1 GCA_027002825.1 Caldifarciminota bacterium | reverse complement strand
TCTCCTACAACAACGCGGGCAGGTGGTTTGTGTGCTACACCGACTACCCCTACATCATGGTGACGTATTCCGATGACAACGGCGCCACGTGGTCCACACCCGTGCCGCTTGACACCCTCTCCACATTTCTCAACGTCAACTCCTGCCACATATCCGCATCCCTGAACTACGTGAGTGTCGTTTGGTTTGACAAGAAGGGAAACGCCATAAACGTTTATTACAGGGAGTCAAGGGACGGCGGTATCACGTGGACCCCAAAGGAGAACATAACCGGCCTCACCTCATCCTCCGAAACGGCGGCCGGCGCCACGGTCATAAACAGGCGAGGGGTCGTCTACATAACGTGGTTTGAGAGCTCAAGCAGGAGCGGGGGCAACTTTGAGATAATGGAGACGTGCAAGCCCGGTCCCGATTCGGCGTGGTATCCTGTTCAGAACATAAGCCTGACCCCAGGTGCTTCCATATGGCCCATGATAGCCTACAACTTTTCCAAGGGGTATGGTATAGCGTGTTGGCAGGACAACACGCCGGGAAACTACGAGATATACTGTTCCACCTTTACACCCCTTCTCGGTGGGGATGAACTCGGAGCGTCTGAGGTTAGGAGGGCCGAAGGTGGTGAGGATTTCACCCTCCTCGGACGCACACTGACACTGCACAGGAACGGTGAGGTTTACACGCCTTCGGGACGTCTGCTCTTCCGTGGCAGGGGAAAGGTCTCACTCAAACCGGGTGTGTACGTTCTGAGAGCCTCATCCCGCACAAGGGTGGTGCTTGTCCGCTGATGCTAACGGTTCGGTCGCCTCTGCATCACCCCCATGTCCGTCCGCCAGACTGTTATGTGTACCCGTAGACGGGTTATCTCCTCCTCCATCCTCTTCAGGAGGGTGTAGTTGTAGAAAAAGGTGCTGAGGCTTAGGAAAAGCCACACGAAGGCCACCGCGTAGGCGAGAAGCCAAACCCACCTCATCTCTCCACGATCACAACCCTCTCACTCTCCACACCGTCCGTCTCCGGAAACATCACCTTAACTATTTGGTTGCGCGTCGTGGTTATCGCCTTTCCCACGATGTCCGCGTGTATGGGCAGTTCCCTCCATCCCCTGTCTATCAGGACTATGAGCTTTATCTTCCTCGGTCGTCCGAACTCAAATATCTGTTCCATGGCGGCCCGCACCGTCCTCCCGGTGTAAAGCACATCGTCAAACAGTAGGACGTCCCTACCCTCAACCGGGTAGGGCAGGTCGCTCCCCTTTACCTTCGGAGCCTCCGATACCAGGGAGAGGTCATCCCTGTAGAAGGTTATGTCCAGCTCTCCGAGGGGGACGTCCACGTTTGAAAACCCCTTGAGGTAATCCCTTATCCTGCGCGCGAGTGGGACACCCCGTGTCTTTATCCCCACGAATAGGAGGTTTTCAAGGTCCTCGTTTTCCTCCCATATCTGAAGGGCCATGCGCTTGAGGGTCCTTTCAACCTGTTCTCCGCTCATAAGGACGTACATGGCCGCCTATTATAGCCTTGACAACTTTACAATCGCAACCATGCTTGACACGGTTTACCTCAGGAAAAAGAGGGATGTGCTGGAGGAAGCACTGCGCAAGAGGGGGTACTCCCTTGATATACTGGACGAGCTGACGGAGATTGACGCCAAGCGCCGCGAGGTCATAACCAGGGCCAACGAGCTGCGGGCCAAGAAGAACGAGATATCCAAACGGATAGGCCAGCTGCGCCGTAAGGGGGAGGACGCCTCCCACCTGATGGAGGAGGCCAAGAAGTACGACGAACTGCTCCGGCAGCTGAAGGACGAGGAGAAGGAGTACGACCGCAAGTTCTGGGAACTCTGGGCTTATGTTCCCAACATCCCCCACGAGAGCGTACCCGTAGGCCCCGACGAGAGCGCCAACGTAGTAGTGCGGGAGTGGGGGGAGAGGAGGGAGTTTCCCTTCACGCCCAAACCCCACTGGGACATAGCCGAGTTGCTCGGTATCCTTGACTGGAAGTCTGCCTCCGAGATGTCCGGCTCCCGCTTCGTCACCTACCGCGGCCTTGGGGCCAGACTTGAGAGGGCGCTCATAAACTACTTCCTTGACACCCACACCAAGAACGGCTACACCGAGATCTTCCCGCCCATACTCGTCAAACCCGACGCCCTCTACGCCTCCGGCCACCTACCCAAGTTTCACGAGGAGATGTACTACATAAACGAGGACGACCTCTACCTCATCCCCACGGCCGAGGCCTCCCTGGCCAACCTCCACAGGGGCCAGGTGATACCCGAAGATAAACTCCCCCTGTACTACGTGGCATACACCCCTTGCTTCAGGAGGGAGGCCGGCTCCCACGGCAGGGACGTGCGGGGGATAATCCGGATGCACCAGTTCAACAAGGTGGAGCTTTTCAAGTACACCAAGCCCGAAGAGTCCTACGAGGAACACGAGAAGATGGTGCAGGACGCCGAGAGGATCCTCCAGGCCCTCGGCATACCCTACAGGGTAGTCCTCCTCTCCACCGGGGACATGGGCTTCGCCGCCGCCAAGACCTACGATATTGAGGTGTGGGCGCCCGGCCTCGGAAGGTGGCTTGAGGCCTCCTCCGTCTCCAACGTTGAGGACTTCCAGGCCCGCAGGGCCAACGTGAAGCTGCGCCGCAAGAGCGGAAAGACGGAGTACGTGCATATGCTAAACGGCTCAGGTCTGGCCACGCCGAGGGTCTTCATAGCCATCCTTGAGAACTTCCAGCAGGAGGACGGCTCCGTAGTCGTCCCGGAGGTGCTGAGGCCCTACGTGGGGGTGGAGGTTATAAGGCCGCTGTGAGGATAAGGGATATAACACACCTGCTCTCAGACGTCGGGCCGGGTACGGCGTTCGTCGTGATAAAGGGTAGGAGCTTTGATAACTCAGGTGATGTGGCCGAGGCCGTTAAAAGGGGCGCAACCCTCCTGATAACCCCTGAACCCCTCCCCTTTGACGTGGAGCAGATCCTGGCGGAGGATCCGAGGAGGGAGGCCACGAGGTTGGCCGACAAGGTGTACCCGGAATGGAAAAGCCTAAAGGTTGTGGGAATCACCGGGACGAACGGTAAGACGACCACATCCTTCCTCATAAGGGAAGCCCTGAAGAGGCTCGGATACCCCCCAGCCCTCATAGGGACCATCGTGTGGGACGACCTGCACGCCGAAACCCCCTCCCTGCTGACGACTCCCGAACCCTTCTACATAAGGAGGATAATGGGAAGGGCGGCGAGAAAGGGGGCGAGGTTTGCCGTTATGGAGGTCTCATCAATAGGCCTTGACCAAGGTAGGGTTGATGGGATAGGGTTTGAGGTCGGTGTTCTGACCAACCTTTCAAGGGACCATCTGGACTACCACGGTGAGTTTGAGAATTACAGGAGGGCCAAGTCCAAGCTCTTCAAGGTTAGCAAAAACTCCCTCCTGAACGCGGATGATGACTCCTTTGCCTACTTCTCCGCCCACGTCTCGGGAAGGCTCTTCACATACGGCACCTCAGGGGATTTCCGATTTGAAATCCTGGGTGTTTCACCTTCGGGTCTTGAGATAGCCGTAAACGGCTTTCGGATAAAGACGGAACTCTTTGCGCACTTCAACGCCTACAACCTGACGGCCGCCTTCGGAAGCCTTGTCCTCCTCGGTTTTCCGGAAGAGGATGTGGCCCTCTCACTTCAGGGCGCAAAACCCCCAAGGGGCAGGCTTGAAAGGGTTTACTCCGGGGATTTTCACGTGTTCGTGGATTACGCCCACACACCTGACGCCATGGAGAAAGTCCTCTCCGCCCTAAAAGGCGTTTTTCCGAGGGTTGTGGCGGTGTTCGGTGCAGGGGGGGACAGGGACAGGGGAAAGAGGCCCCTTATGGCGAGGGCGGCGGAGCGTTATGCAGACACCGTCGTAATAACCAGCGACAATCCGAGGTGGGAAGATCCCGAAAGGATATTAGACGAGATAGAGGCGGGGTTTGAAAGGGTGAAACCCGTGAGGATAACGGACAGGAGGGAGGCCATAAGGTACGCCCTCAGAGTTGCCACGGAAGGCACAGCCGTTGTGATATTGGGTAAGGGACACGAGGGTTATCAGGAGGTGAGGGGTGTTAGGCAACCCTTTGACGACAGGGAGGAGGTCTTAAAGGCCCTCGGAGGGGGTAAGCTCTCCTCCCGCTCAGGCGTATAATCCCCGCTCATGTCAGGCAAGTACCTCTGGAGGTTGGGTGTTATCGCGACCGTTTTCCTTGGCGGTGTGTATCTGCTCATGCCCACTTACAGACTCCTGACCATGGGGGAGGAAGAGAAGGAGAAGATGGACCGTCAGACGCTGTTCTCCTTGAAGAAGCGGGCGCTCAACCTCGGTCTTGACATTCAGGGTGGTATGTACATCGTCCTGTCGGTGGACAAGGAGAAGGTGAAGAACCCGGAGCATCTCAAGGATGCGGCCGACAGGGTGGTTGAGGTGATAAGAAACCGCGTGGACCAGTTGGGGGTTTTTGAACCCGTGATACAGAAGGTGGGTGAGGACAGGGTGATCGTGCAGCTTCCCGGTGTGGTGAGCAAGGAAAGGGCGAGGAACATAATAGGCAAAACCGCCCTGTTGGAGTTCAAACTCCTCGCGGACGAGAAGGTCTTTGCCGACTTTCTGAGGAGCGTGGATGAGGTTTTGGGTGGAGGGGTTGAAGGGATATCCGACACACTCAAGGGCGGTCCGTTTACGAGGTACCTGGTGGGTTATGAGGGGGATGTGGCGGTGCCGGAGGAGTACTGGGATGAGGTGGACAGCATACTAAACCTACCGGAGGTGAAAAAACTCGTGCCTGTGGGTTATGAGGTGCTTTGGGGGAGGACGGTACAGACGCCGGACGGTAAAAAGCTGAGGAAGCTCTTCCTCGTCCAGAAGCGCACCCCTTTAACCGGGGCCAACCTCGTGGACGCGAGGGCCACGCTCGGCCAACAGCAGATGGCCGGCCAACCCGTCGTCCACATATCCTTTGACAGGACGGGGGCGGTGATATTCGCCCGCCTGACGGGTGAGAACGTGGGCAAGAGGTTGGCGATCGTCCTGGACGGCGTGGTGCAGTCCGCTCCGCGCATTCAGGAGAGGATCCCCACGGGTAACGCTCAGATAACGGGAATTCCCACCCTTCAGGAGGCCCAGGACCTCGCCGCCATTCTCCGGGCGGGCGCCTTACCGGTGCCCGTCAAAATTGAGGAGGAGAGGATAGTCGGTCCCTCACTTGGTGCGGACTCAATACGCAGGGGAATGCTCTCCCTCGCTGTTGCCTTCGTCCTGGTGATCCTCTTCATGGTGTTCTATTACAGGGTCGCCGGGGTTATAGCCGTATTCGCCCTGCTCGCAAACCTGGTACTCGTTTTAGACGTCATGGCCATGCTCAACGCCACCCTCACCATGCCCGGTATGGCGGGTCTCATCCTTACGGTGGGTATGGCCGTGGACGCCAACGTCCTGATATTTGAGCGCATAAGGGAGGAACTGCGCAAGGGTAAGTCCTTCCGCACCGCCCTTGAAGTGGGATACGCCAACGCCACACGGACCATCCTTGACGCCAACATCACCACACTCCTGACGGCCATAGTCCTGATGTTCCTCGGGGTAGGCCCCATAAGGGGTTTTGCCATAGTCCTGACCATCGGCATAATCGTCAACCTCATCACGTCCATCGTAATGACACGCTGGATTTTCGGATATCTGATTGAGGACAGGAAGATGCAGTACGTTCCCATCTGAGGAGGTAAAAGATGAGGATCAAATGGTTGGAAAATCCCAAGGTGGATTTCATGGGGAGGCGCAGGATAGCCTACATGGTATCCTCAGTCCTCGTCATCATCGGTCTTGTCTCCCTCCTCCTGAGGCTCACACCCCTCGGAGCTTTTGTGGGGATAAGGCAGACGTGGTCCATAGACTTCACGGGGGGAAGGCTCGTTCAGGTTAACGTGGACGCCACGATAGACGAGGTCAGGTCCGCCACGCTTAAGATGGGGATAAAGGCCGAGATACAGAACATAGGCGCGGCCAAGGAGTTTCTCATAAAGTACAAGGAGGAAGTTGAACCCGATAGCCTCGTAAGGGGTTTGGAAAACACCATAGGCAAACCCGTACGTCTGGACAGGGCGGAACACGTGGGGCCGAAGATAGGGGCCGAGCTGCGCGAGAAGGCCATAATCCTGACGGTTGTGGGCCTTCTGGTAATACTCTTCTACATCTGGTTGAGGTTTGACATACTCTTCGGTTTCGCGGCCACCCTCGCCCTCTTCCACGATGTCATAATAACCTGGGGTCTGCACTCGCTCCTCGGTTTTGAGACCGATATGACGGTCATAGCCGCCCTCCTAACCCTTATCGGTTATTCCATAAACGACTCCATAGTGGTGGCCGACCGCGTGCGGGAGTACTTGGGTAGGTTCCGCCTGTTGGGTCTCTCACCCGAACAGCTCATGAACGTCTTCAACGATGCGATAAACTCCACCCTTTCCCGAACCGTCATAACCTCCTTCACCACGTTCGTGGTGGTGGTCTCCCTCCTGCTCTTCGGCGGCCCCGTCCTGTTCAACTTCGCCTTCATCCTGACGGTGGGTGTGCTTGTGGGTACCTACTCCTCAATTTTCATCGTCGCCTCCTTTGTGCTTGACTGGAGGCTGAGGGGAAGCAAAAAGGCTTCATAAAGGACTTTTACCCCCGCACATGACCTCTTCCGCCCTTTTCAGGTCGGCGGGGGTGTCTATGCCAAAGCCCTCGTAATCGGAGATCAGGACCTTTATCCTCCAGCCGTTGTAGAGGGCGCGCAGCTGTTCAAGCCCCTCCCACCTCTCAAGGGGGGCCTTGTCCAGATTGGAGAACCTCCTCAGGTTCTCTGAGGTGTAAACGTACACGCCGACGTGTACAAGGACCTCATCCGCGCCGTAAGGTATGGGGGACCTTGAAAAGTACAGGGCGTAGCCCTCGGAGTTCAGGACGACCTTTACCCTGTTGGGGTCG
>JALWZG010000033.1 GCA_027002825.1 Caldifarciminota bacterium | reverse complement strand
CCCTATGACCACCCCTCCCAGGACCCTGTCCCTCAACACGCGTAGGGCCTCGCGTGCCATCCTCACGGATGCCTTTCCGCTTCCCAGGATATGCACACCCCCTCTGAAGCGAAACCTACCCACCTTGACAAAAGGTCCGAATATGCCTATGCTCTCCCTCACCAGTTTTTCGGGTAGGACCTCCTCCACACCCGCGAGGAAGAGGAGTATCAGGTCCTCCTTGCTCATGCCCCGACCCTCACCAAAAAGGATAGGACGGCCACGGCCGCGCAGAGCAGACCCACAAGGGACCACATCCTCAGCTCTGGAAACTTGACCGCGGAGAGCAGGATGTACACGAGAACGGGGGCCGCCGCCCACAGAACCGCCCCCACTTTGAACCCCATGAAGGACAGGAGCATTCCGAAGGAGACGAGGGAGAGGGGCAACAGGCTCATGGCTTGAACCTGAGGAGCCTTTCAACGTACCGGGCTATCACGTCCGCTTCAAAGTTGAGGAGATCACCGCGCTTCCGGAGTCCGAGGGCGGTTATCCGCAGGGTGTGGGGTACAAGCCTGACGCTGAAGGTCTTCCCTTCAACCGAGTTCACCGTGAGACTCACACCGTCAAGTGCGACGGAGCCTTTCTCGGCCACGTATCTCGCCAACTCCTCCCCGACCTCAACCCACCACTCAAGGCCGTCCTCTCCGTGATCGGAGATGTCAAGGATGCGTGCAACCCCGTCCACATGACCCAGGACGATATGCCCGTCCAACCTGTCCCCCACCTTAAGCGACCTCTCGTAGTTGCCGATGTACCCCACACTCAGGACCTCTCCGAACTTCGTCCTCTTCAACGTTTCATCGGATAGGTAGAACGTGGCAAAGCCGTCCCTGAAGTGTTCAACCGTCAGACAAACACCGTCTATCGCCACGGACTGACCGACCTCCAGATGTACGTCCCCCTCAAACCCCCAAACCACACGCCTCCCCTTCGCCGTCTCCCGCGTCTCCACAACCTCCGCCCTTCCCTCAACTATTCCGGAAAACACTCCGGTATTCTATACCCGCTCACGATGTTTCAACAGGGCAAAGGCGGTCAACCTGCCGGAGTCCCCCCTCCTGTGGGAGAAGAGCGTTCCGTCCTCGTAGGTACATGCGGGGGGAGGCACGATCTCCTTTACGCCGAGCTCCCTCAGGAGGTGTGAGTTGTACTCGTAGAGGTCAAGAAGGTATTTCCCGTTTCCCTTCGGTAGCATGAAGTCCCCGAAGTGGGGCTTTAAATCCTCTCCCACCTCATAGCACCTCCCGCATATCCCCGGGCCGAAGACGGCGAGGATCTCATGCGGTCCAACACCTATATCCCCAAAGAGCTCAACGCCCCTCCTGACTATCCCGGCGGCGCTTCCCCTCCAGCCCGCGTGCAAAACACCTATCGCCCTTTCGTTAAGGAGGAAAACGGGATAGCAATCCGCCACCTTTACACCTATCCTCACACCGGGTTTTTGGGATATTATGCCGTCCCCTATGTAGTCCTCCTGGCCGTCAAAGAGCACAACGTCCGAGCCGTGTACCTGTTTCAGCCTCACGTCAAGGGGAACCCGATGTGTTACCACACCGATCTCCGCAAAGGGTAGAAGGGCCGAAAACCCACCTTTTACCCTCTTCCACATGGCTTAAAGGTACCTGAAGAGGCTGAGGAACACCTTAAGGCCGTCCGTCCCTCCGAGGAGGGGGTCGCTCGCCCGTTCGGGATGTGGCATCGTCCCCATCACCCTCCCCCTTACTATCGCTGCTATGCCATCCTCAGAGCCGTTGGGGTTGTTGGTGTACCTGAAGACGGTTCTGAAGTCCCCTTCACCTTTTACGTACCTGCCGTCGGAGTGGGCTATGGGTAGGGAGATCCTCTCCCCCTTCTCGTATGCCGAGGTGAAAGGGGTATCGTTGTCCACGACTTCAACCTCTTCCCACCTGCATATGAACCTGCCGCTCAGGTTCCTCGTCAAGGCTCCGGGTAGAAGTCCGGCCTCGGTCAGGATCTGAAAGCCGTTGCAAATCCCCAGAACGAACCCATCGTAATCTTTAAGGGCTTTGACGACGGGTGAATGGGCCGCCAAGGCGCCCGGGCGCAGGTAATCCCCATACGAGAAACCTCCGGGTAGGACCACCAGCTGGTATCCCCTCAGGTTCGTCTCCCTGTGCCATACGTACGAGACATCAAAGCCCACCTTCTCAAGGGCCCAGTACGTGTCCCTGTCGCAGTTGCTTCCGGGGAACACCACAACGGCCGCTTTGGGCATCACGGGATTCTAAAGCAGAGCCTCTTTAAAATAGTTTCCGTGGCTCAGGAGATCAAGAGGATACTCATAGCCAACAGGGGTGAGATTGCCGTAAGGATAATACACGCGGCGAAGGAAATGGGTATAGAGACGATAGCCGTTTACAGTGAGGCCGACGCCGAAAGCCTACACGTCCAGCTGGCGGACTACGCGGTGTGCATAGGTGGGCCCTCTCCGCAGGAGAGCTATTTGAACATCCCCAACATCATAGCCGCAGCGGAGGCGTGGGGAGCCGACGCCGTACATCCGGGATACGGCTTCCTATCGGAAAACCCCACCTTTGCCAAAATCGTGGAATCCCACGGTCTTGTGTTCATAGGGCCGAGGGCCGAGCATATAGAGATGATGGGGGATAAGACCGAGGCGAAGAAGATAGCAAAGAGGGCGGGTGTTCCCCTTGTGCCGGGTACGGATGAACCTCTGGAAACGGTTGAAGACGCCAAAAGGGTTGCGGCGGAGATAGGCTACCCCGTTCTGTTGAAGGCGGCCGCCGGAGGTGGCGGGAGGGGGATGAGGATCGTGGAGGACGAGGGTGAGATGGAGAGGAAGTTTTTGGCCGCCTCTTCCGAGGCCGAGGCGGCCTTTGGGGACGGTAGGCTCTACCTTGAGAAGTTCATAACGAGACCAAAACACATAGAGGTACAGGTCTTCGGGGACGTTCACGGGAACGTCGCCCATCTGTACGAGAGGGAATGCTCCCTTCAGAGGAGGCATCAGAAGGTGGTTGAAGAGGCCCCAAGCCCCTCCATAACCGATGAGGAGAGGGAGAGGGTTGTCGGGTACGCCCTGAACCTCGTCAGGGAGATCGGTTATGTAAACGCCGGAACGGTTGAGTTCCTTTACGAGGACGGGAACTTCTACTTCATAGAGATGAACACCCGTGTTCAGGTGGAACATCCCGTCACGGAGATGGTGAGCGGCGTGGACATAATAAAGACCCAGATCAGGATAGCCATGGGGGAGGAGATACCGTTCCTGAGGGAGAAGATAACCCTAAACGGACACGCGATTGAGGCCCGCATAAACGCCGAGGATCCGGAGAGGAATTTCACACCTTCCCCCGGCGAAATAACCCTCCTCCACAAACCCGGAGGTTTCGGTATAAGGATAGACTCCCACATCTACCAAGGGTACCGCATACCCCCTTTTTACGATTCCATGATAGGCAAGCTGGTGTCCTGGGGTAGGGACAGGGATGAGGCGATAGCCCGTCTCAGGAGGGCCCTTGAGGAATTCGTAATAGAGGGGGTCAAGACGAACATACCCCTGCACCTGATGATCCTTGAGAGACGTGATTTCCTAACAGGAAGGTTTTACACCAACTCCCTGGAGAAATGGGTGTGATGTTGGCGTTTCTTGAAAGCGTTGGGGAGGTCGCCCTACTCCTCTGGAACGTTTTAAAGGCTTTGCGGGAGGTTCACAAGACCTTCGGTGAGATAGTTAGACAGATAACGGCCATAGGATACGGCTCCCTTTTGATCGTCATGGGGAGTTCCACGTTTGTGGGTCTCGTCTCAGGGGTTTTGATCTCCTATGAGATAAAGGACTTCGTCCCGGCGAACATCATAGGTATGGGAATATGGAAAGGGGTTTCAACGGAGCTCGCGCCCGTGCTGACCGCCCTGGTGGTGGCCGGAAGGGTGGGGGGAGGTTTGGCCTCGGAGATCGGGACCATGAGGGTGACGGAACAGATAGACGCCCTACAGGTGATGGGCATAAACCCTTATAGGTTCATAATACTCCCTCGGATGATAGCCGGTATAGTGTCAATTCCCCTTCTAACCCTGATAGCGACGTTCATAGCGGTTTCCGCCTCCGTCTTCTTGACGGTTAACGTTTACAACCTACCCGCCAACCCGCTGATAGAGGGGATAAGGAACAGCTTTTTGACCAAGGACCTCGTCGTCGGGGGAACCAAATCCATCGCCTTCGGGTTCATCATCTCCCTCATGAGCTGCTACTTCGGGTTCACGACAAGAGGTGGGGCGATAGGTGTCGGTAAATCGGCCATGAACGCCGTCGTGGCCTCCGCCGTCCTCATACTCGCCGCCGATTTCCTGATTTCCATGTACTTCTACTCCTAAAGCCCAGGACGTACCCCTTACAACTCTATAATTCCCCATCGTGAAGGTGGTGTTGAGCGATATCCTCTCCTTTCTGGACGCCGATCTCGGCATAGGAGACGTCAAAGAGGCACTTGAGAAGGCGGGTGTTGAGGTTGAAGAGGTTGTAAAGGTGGGTGGTGGGTTCGGAAAGGTCAAGGCCGCGGAGGTTGTCAGGGTGGAAAGGGGTGATGGGATCAACTGGGTGCAGGTGTACGTGGAAGGGGTTAAGAGGGTGGTGGCCACCACGGATCACGTGGAAAGGGGGGAGGTTCTGCTCTGGGCCGACGTCCCACCGAAGAGGTTCGGGGACAGGGTGTCCGAGGGTATGTTCCTATCGGAGGAGGAGCTCGGCCTTGAGTCCAAGAGCGAGAGACTGGCAAGGGTTCAAGACCCTTCAAACTACGTGAGGGAATTCCTTTTGGACGACTACGTCCTCCACCTCTACATAACCCCCAACAGACCTGACCTGCTGAGCGTAAGGGGTTTGGCCCTTGAGGTTTCGGCCTTTACGGGTGTGGGTTTCCTTGACGTTGAGATAGAGGAGGCATCCGACCTGGACGGGGATTTCCCCGTTGAAATACGGGATGGTAGGTGTGATGTCTACTCCCTAAGGCTTGTAAGACTCGGCAGGGGGGAGACCCCCCCTCGGATAAGACGCAAACTCCATCTGGTGGGTTTTAACCCCATAAACCCCGCCGTTGACGCCACAAACTGGGCCGCCTATATCCTGGGGCAACCCCTCCACGCCTTTGACATCCGTAAGGTGAAGGAGAGGATCACGGTGAGGGCGTCCAGGGATGGGGAGAGGTTCGTCTCGCTTGAGGGTAAGGAGTACGTCCTGCCGGAGGGTATACTCCTGATAGCGGACGTGGAGAAACCGCTCGCCGTAGCGGGGGTTATAGGTGGGGCGGAGAGCGGGACATATGAGGATACAGAGGAGATCCTACTTGAGAGCGCACACTTTTCCCCCGAGGCCATCAGAAGGGCATCCGTGGTCTTGAACGTGCGCACGGAGTCCTCCCGTAGGTTTGAGAGGAACGTGAGTCCGAGGTTGGTGCCCTTTGCCTCCCTTTACGCGGCGGAGCTCTTAAGGGATTGGGTGGACGCATCCTACTCGGATATACGGATTGAAGGCGAAATACCAAAGCCCAGAAAGGTTTTCGTCTCCAAGGACAGGATAAAGAGGTACCTGGGGTTTGTTCCGGACAACCTCCCCGAAACGCTTGGGAGACTTCTGTTCCACGTGGAGATGGCACCGGACGGGTTTTACGTCCTTGAGCCGGATCACCGGACGGATATAGCGTTGCAGGAGGACGTCATAGAGGAGATCGCCCGCCTTATAGGCTATGACAACCTGCCGTTCCACCTACCCCAGGAGACACCGCTCCCTCCGAGGCCGAGGGACCGCTATGAGGACGAGATCCGGGCGCACCTGGCCTCTCTGGGGGCCTACGAGGTCATAACCCTTGGACTGTTCTCCAAAGGGGAGGTTGAGGGGATGGAGGGTTTGAGGGTGATAAGCGATTTCAACGAGTCCTTTTCCCATCTCGCGTCTGTACCCGTACCCCACGTTCTCAAAGCCCTCTCCCACAACCAGAGGATGGGAAACGCGGCCGTACCCCTCTTTTCAATCGTGAGGGTTTACGACGGAAACGGTGGAGAGAGGAGGTACATAACCGTGGGTATAACATCGCCCGCGTCCTACTACGATCTGAAAGGCCTTTGGGATTCCCTCGTTCTGAGGTTCGGATGGGATATCGGATACGGTGTGCCTTCCTCCGATTGGTTCTTCCATCCGCATGCGAGCGCGGACATACTGCAGGGTGGGAAAAAGGTGGGGGGTATAGGGGCGCTGAAGCACAGGGTGTCCAAAAGGTTCGGTCTGAAGAGTAGGGTCTACCTCTTTTACGCCGAGATCATGCCGAAAGGAAAGGTCGGCTACACACCCGTATCCACCCTACCCCATTCCGTGAAGGACGTTTCGTTCATAGCACCCGTGGATATACCTTTCTCGGAGGTTGATTCCCACATCAGAGGCGTCGTCCAGAACCTTCCCGTGGAGAGGTTGGAGGTTATAGACGTTTACGAGGGAAAGCCCGTGCCGGAGGGCTACAGGAGCTATACCTACAGGTTTGTCATAAGGCCACACGAGAGACCCTTGGGTGAGGGGGATATAAACCGGATTTTGGAAGAAATCTTGAAAGGTATAGGCAGGAGGTTTGAAATAAGGAGGTAGAAAGATGGAGAAGGACTGGGAAGGACTCTACTCAAAGATAGGCAAACTCGCCAAGAAGTACAGGGAGCTCTTAAAGGAGAGGGATGCCCTGCTTCTCAAGGTGGAGGAGCTGGAGAGGGAGAACGAAGAGCTGAAGAAGAAACTTGACAAGGCGTTGAACGAGCTCAGGTTGATACAGGAAGAGATAGAGGATCTGCTGGAGGAGTGATGGTGGGTAGGAGGTTCGTCAACCTGAGGATAAGGGGGAAGGGGTTTGAAGTTGAATTTCCGGAGGGCTATCCCGTGGAGATGGAAAAGGTCGTGGAGCTGCTGGAGAGGGTTATAAAGAGGGTGGAGAAGAAGAGGAAAAAGCCCTTTTTGGAGGACCTCAAAGACGTCCTCGGTATTTTGGCCTTAGAATTCGTTCTTTCAAAAAAAGCCCTGGAGAGTTTGAAAGATGAGGGGATTCAGGAACGTTGAGATAAAGATAAGGATAGGGAAGTACGTGACCACCCACAGGATAAGGGTGAGCGAGAGTGTACTGAGGGATTTCATGGAGTACAGCGGAGAGGAGGACGTGGAGGTTGCGCTGGAGGAGTTCTGCCGACTTTTGGAGGAAACCGTCAACACTTTTATAGAAAAGGCCTATGATAAGTACGATACGGTGGACAGGATACTCGCACGCGCTTGCGTGTATCTCGCTACGGAACTCGTACTCGCCGAGGAGGCTTTAAAAGAAGGAGGTAGTGCGACATGGCTGGAGTAGAGATCCTGCTTCCCCTTTTGGGCATAGCCGTGGGAATAATATCGGCTGTTTCGGGTGTGGTTTTTGCGAAGAGGAGGTATTCCACCCTCCTCCAGATGGCCAAAAGGGAGGGTGAGGAGGGCAAGAAGAAGATCCTTGAGGAGGCGCAGAGGGAGGCCGAGAGACTCCTGAAAGAGGCTCGCAAGAGGATACAGGAGGAGGAGAGGCGACTTCAGAGCGAAATATCCCGCAAACGCTACGAGGTCAACAGACAGCGCAGACAGGTGGAGGAGCAGGAGGAGAGGTTGAGGCGCAAGGAGGAAAACCTCAGGAAACTTGAGAGGGAGCTGAGGCAGAAGCAGGCGGAGCTTGACAGGAGGGAGGAGAGGATAAACAACGCCGAAAACGAGCTCCTTGAAAAGCTGGAGCAGGTCTCCCGTATGACCGTTGAGGAGGCCAAGAGGGAGCTCTTCAGGAAGGTTGAACAGCAGGCCCGCCTTGAGGCCGCACAGCTCGCCTTGAAAATAAAGGAGGAAGCCCACAGGAGGGCGGAGGAGGAGGCAAAGGAGATAATAGCGACGGCCATACAGAGGTGTGCGGCCTCACGTACGGCGGAGGTTACCACCACCGTGGTGGAACTCCCGTCCGAGGATATAAAGGGGAGGATAATAGGAAGGGAGGGTAGGAACATAAGGGCGTTTGAGGCCATAACGGGTGTGGAGCTCATAGTGGACGACACGCCTGAGGTGGTCGTAATCTCCTCCTTTGACGCCCTGAGGAGGGAGAAGGCGAAGGTGATCCTGGAAAGGCTCATAGAGGACGGCAGGATACACCCGGCACGCATAGAGGAGATCGCCCAAAAGGTGGACGAGGAGTTTGAGGAGTACATAAAGCGGATAGGCGAGGAAACCCTCGTGGAGCTGCAGATATCCTACATGCATCCCGAGCTCGTCAAGCTTGTGGGTAAGATGAAGTTCCGCACCTCCTACGGCCAGAACCTCCTCGCCCACTCCGTGGAGACGGCCAAGCTCGCCGGTATCATGGCTTCCGAGTTGGGGTTGAACGTTGAAGACGCTAAGAGAGGAGGACTCCTACACGATATAGGTAAGGTGGTTGAGGATGAGGAAGGTCCCCACGCCCTGGTGGGGGCAAAGGTGGCGAAGAGGTACGGTGAAAAGGAGGCCGTCGTAAACGCCATAGCCTCACACCACGGGGACGTTGAACCCACCACACTCATAGCCCCTCTGGTCGCCGCGGCGGACGCCATTTCCGGGGCCAGACCCGGCGCCCGAAGGGAGAGCATAGAGCAGTACATCAAACGGCTGCACGATTTGGAACAGATCGCCTACAGGTTTCCCGGTGTTGAAAAGGTGTACGCCCTCTACGCCGGGAGGGAGGTCAGGGTTATAGTTGACGCCGAGAGGATCTCGGACATAGAGGCGAAGGCCCTGGCCGACGAGATCGCGCGCACCATAGAAAACGAGATGCAGTATCCCGGTCAGATAAAGGTGATCGTCATAAGGGAAATAAGGGCGATGAGTATAGCGAGATGAAGGGTGTGTTTTACCGCATATCCCGAAAGGGGGTGGTGGTGGAGGATGTACCTCCCCCCACCCCGCAGAAGGGCCGGGTTCTCGTAAAGACCCTTTACTCCGCCATAAGTACGGGTACGGAGGGACATACGGTTTCCCTGGCGAAAAGCCCCCTGAAGATACTCCGTGAAAGGGGGAGGGATGTCCTCGCCCTCTTGAGGCTGGCGGGGGAGTTCGGTCCCTCTTTTGTGTACCACAAGGCGAAGAGTCGGGCTGAAGCCCTGGTCCCTCTGGGTTACAGTCTCTCCGGTTTTGTCCTGGAGGACTCCGGGCCGTTTAAAAAGGGGGAGATGGTCGTGGCCTTCGGGGGACAGTACGCAAACCACATGGACGTCGTGAGCGTTCCCCATCAGATGGTTTTGAAGGTTTCGCGGGAGGACAAACTGCGGGAGCTTTCCCTTTCCGCAATAGCGTCCATATCCCTCCACGCCTGCAGGCTCTCCAACGTCCAGGCCGGTGAAAGGGCGTTGGTCATAGGGTTGGGCGTGGTGGGACAGGTGATCGCGAGGATACTGAGGCTCTGGGATGTTGAGGTGGAGGGGGTGGAGAGGGACGGGTTCAGGGCGGAGATCGCCCGGAAATCCGGTATAAAGGTAGTGTTCACACCCGACAGGGATGCCTACGATGTGGTATTCGTGGCCGCCCCGGACAGGAGCGGGGCCGTCATAAAGATGGCCGGGAGGGCCGTGCGGGATAGGGGAAAGGTTATAGCGGTGGCCCCCGCAAACTACGACTTCCCCTGGAAGGACTTCTACTACAAGGAGGTGAGCGTACACACGACCAGGTCTTACGGCCCTGGGAGGTACGATCCCCTCTACGAGGAGCTCGGATACGACTATCCCGTCGGATACGTTCGCTGGACGGAGAGGAGGAACGTTGAGTACATCGTCAGGGCGGTGGAATCGGAGAGGCTAAACCTTTCCGAGGTCATAACCCACGAGTTCCCCATAGACCGCGCGGATGACGCCTATAGGCTGATAACGGAGGGCAAAGAGCCTTTTGTAGGTGTGATCCTGCGCTACCCACCCGCCACAGCCCTGAAGAGGTTTTACGTCAGGAGGATTCCCCGAAAAAGAAAGGGGGCGTTCGGCGTGGCCCTCGTAGGGGCGGGTTCGTACGCCCAGGGGTTCATCCTGCCGCACCTGAAGAGGAGGAAGGACGTAAACCTGATCGCCGTGGCCACCTCAAGGGGACACACGGCCAAGTCGGCCGCGGAGATTTGGGACTTTCCGGTGTTCACGACGGACTACAGGGAGTTGCTCTCCATGGACGAGGTGGACGTGGTCTTCGTCCTGACAAGGCACGCAACCCACTCGGAGATCGTATCCGAGGCCTTAAGGGCCGGAAAGGCCGTTTACTGTGAAAAACCCCTTTCAACAACCCATGAGGGACTGCTTGAGGTCAAGAACACCTTGGCGGAAAGGGGTGGGTACCTGATGGTGGGTTTCAACCGGAGGTTTTCCCCACACACACTCAGGTTGCTTTCGGAGATGTCCCGGCCATTCCAGATGCTCTACCGCGTTGACGCCGGCCCGTTGCCCCGCGACCACTGGGTGTACTACGAGGGTGGAAGACTGTTGGGTGAGGGTGTACACTTCGTGGACTACGCCCTACACATAGGCGGGTTGCCCACGGCATGGGAGGTTCAGGAGTCGGGCGATGGAGGGGTGGTTTTGCTGACCTGGGGGGACGGGTCAATCGCCTCAATAGTGTACGGTACGTTCGGTGCGAAAAGTGGGTACAAAGAGGTGGTTGAGGTTATGTCGGGTGGTAAAACCCTGAGATTGGAGGATTTCAGGATAACGGATTTGAACGGACGCATCTTCAAAACCCCTACGGTTGACAAGGGGCAGAAGTGGATGCTGGACAGGTTTTTCACAGGCTTACGTGAGGGGTCCCCTCCCATACCGTACGAGCATATCTTCAGGTCCCACGAGATACTCCTGAAGCGGTAGGTCAAACGGCAGTAGAATTAAAGGCGCTATGAGGAGGGTTTTGTTGCTCTTCCTCTCCGGTGTGTTTGCCGTGTCCATGACAGGAGGCGGTTTAGACCCCGAAACGGAGGAAAAGGTGGTTGAGATAGGGCATAAGGCCACCGTCTCCCTCCTGAAACACCTGCTCAAGGAGGTGACCCTCTCCCTCAAGGAAAAGGGGCCTGTGGAGACCATATCCTACTGCTCCGAGAAGGCCTATCCCATAACCGATAGCATATCCAAAGAGTTCGGTGTCCGGATCAAGCGCACGTCTTTCAAGTACAGAAACCCCAAGAACAGACCGGACAGGTACGAGGAGGAAGCCCTGCGTTATTTTGAGGGGTTCTTCAAGGAGGGGAAAAAACCGCCCAAGCACTACGTTCAGAAGGTGGAGTTGGGGGATAAACTCGTGTACCGCTATTACTTCCCGTTGAAGGTTATGAAACTCTGCCTGACGTGCCACGGTGTACCTGGCAAGGACATAGAGGAGGAGGTGTACAAGGTCATAAAGGAGAAGTATCCGGAGGACAAGGCCACGGGATACAAAGAGGGGGATTTCAGGGGTGTTGTAAGGGTGGAGATACCGGCGGAAAAACTCAGGTGAGCATGTGCAACACCGTATTCACCGGCCCATCGTTCACGGAGTAAACCCTCATGTGATCCCCGAACTCGCCCCTTTCCACGCGCACCACCTCTTTTAAGAGGCGGTAGAGGTCGTCAAACATCTGCGCCGCGAGGGGTGGTCGTAGCGCTGCGGCGAAGCTCGGCCTGTTTCCCTTTCGCGTGTCCGCCGCGAGCGTGAAGTTGGGTATCAGTAGGACCTCACCCCCTATGTCCCTCACGGAGAGGTTCATCTTTCCCCTTTCGTCCTCAAACACCCGCAGGTTTGATATCTTCTTTGCGACCTTTTCAAGGTTTTCCCCTGTATCCCCTTTTAAGAAACCCACGTAAACCAGAAGTCCCCTTCCTATCCGCCTCACCTCTCCGCTTGAGAGGACAACCTCAGCCCTTTCCACCCTCTGGACCAGAATTACGGGCATCACCTCTTCCTCGGTTTCAGTATGAAATGTACAAACCTACCTTCCTGTCTGGGATCGACGTCCACAGAGGCCACGTCGTCCAAAAGTGCGATGACCCTTTCGGCGAGCCTGTGGGTTATGTCAACGTGGAGCATCTGGCGACCCCGCATGCGTATTTCTATCTTCACCTTGTGTCCCTTCTCCAGGAATTCGCGCGCCTTTCTGAGCTTTACCTGTAGGTCGTGTTCACCTATGTTGGGTGTCAGCTCTATCTCCTTGAGCTCGGGGGTCTTGTCCTTTTTCTTGTGCTTCTTCTTCAGCTCGTACATGTATTTGCCGTAGTCTATGATCCTCACCACGGGGGGGTTGGCGTTTGGGGAGACCTCTACGACGTCCAACCCGTGTTCTCCCGCTATGGACATGGCCTCTTTCACCCCCATAACACCGAGGTTCTGACCGTCGGGTCCTATCACCAGAACCCTCGGCGCCTTTATCTGCTCGTTCACCCTTACCTTGGGAAGCTTGAGCTTTTTGCTGTTCTTCTTCCTTCTCCTTCCCACGCTATCTACCTCCTTGTTTCTTTAGATATTTTTCTATGCCCAGTGCAATCGCCCTCGCGAGCTTTTTCTGGTACCCCTCGTCCGCCAACTTCTTGGCCTCACCCCTGTTTGTTATAAAGCCCAGTTCAACCAAAATGGAAGGCATCATAACCCACTTCAGGACGTAAAAACCCGCCTGTTTTACACCCCTGTCCTTGGCCAAGCCCATATCAACGGCGGTTGAATGCACACTTAGGGCGAGGGTGTAAGACCTCTCCAGTAGAAGGGTTTGGAGCATATCACCGAGTATCGCACCCACGGGTTCGTTCTCCTTGACATAACCTATATCGTACCTCAGGGCCGAGTTTTCAAGTATGGCCACCGCCCTCTCGTGGGATGTACGCGACTCGGAGAGGAAGTAGGTTTCCATTCCGGAGGCCTTTGGGTCCCTGCTGGCGTTGCAGTGTATGCTGACGAAGATGTGCGCCCCGCTCCTGTTGGCCAGCCTCGCCCGTGCGGCCAGGGAAACGTACTCATCCCTTGTCCTCGTCATTATCACCCTGTAGCCCCTCCTCCTCAGGATTTCGGCCACTTTCAAAGCGACGGCGAGGTTTATATCCTTTTCCATATAGCCGTTGGAGACGGCCCCGGCGTCCCTTCCACCGTGTCCGGGGTCTATCACGACGGTGATCCTCTCGGCCTTCTTGAGTTTGAGTCTCCTTATCCTTATCCGGAGGGTATCACCCTTCAGGTGGGTTGAGTACTCCCCCGCCCTCGGTCCGAAATGTATTACGAACACGCTCTTTTTCCTGTACTGGTCCACCCTGACGAAGGATACGAAATCTCCGTCGCCTATGATCTTCCAGTACTTCCCGTACAGTCCCCTCACCTCAACCGCCAAGCTGTCCTGCCACCTCATCGTCTTGAACCCTCCACCCTTCGCGATGATGGTTATGCTGTACCCATCCCCCACCTTACCCATCAGAAAGCGGATGCTTGATTTACCCCTGAAAAACCCCTTGCTCCCCTTATCCCAAAACCAATTCCCTCCCATCTGGAAGAGCAGGGGGGCGAGCTGCTCCCCTTTAACGTACAGCCTCTTACCCCTCCACCTCTTCTCAAGTATGAAAACCTTCCCCCTGTAGGATACCACGTTCTCGTCCACAAACCTCGCCACCTTCTTCCTGTAGACGACCTTGTGCTCGTAAACCCTCGCACCCGTAAGCTCTTTTACACGGGAGGTGCTTATCCAATAACCTATCAGGAGCGCAAGCATCAGGTCTCGTAGTATATCCTTCTTTCTATGAGGTACTTCTGCAGAACGGTCAGGATCCCAACCACGGTTAGAAGGGCGATGGCGACGGCGGAGGCGTAGCCTATGTTGAAGTCCTCAATTCCCTTCTGGTAGAGGTAGTAGACGAGGACGTTTGTGGTTCCCATTGGACCACCCGGAGGGGGACCGGTCATGATCCATATCGGGGCGAAGACCTGAAAGGATATTATAAAACTGGTCAGGTATACGTAGAAGAGTGAAGGGGCCAACAGGGGTAGGGTTATACGTCTGAAGACCGTCCAGGGGCCCGCCCCGTCAAGGGCCGCCGCCTCGTAAACACTCCTGTTTATGGACTTGAGGCCGGCGTAGAGTATTATGGTGTTGTACCCGAAGCTCTTCCACACGGCCATTATGACCACGGAGAGGAGGGCAAGCGATGGACCGTACCCGAAGAACACCCCCCTTGGCTCCTGAAGCCACGCGAGGGGCTCAAGACCGATAAGGGTTAAGAGGTAGTTGAGAAATCCGGCGGATGGGTTGTAAAACCACTTCCACACGACGGAGGCGGGAACAAGGGATATGACCACCGGGGCGAAGACGGAGAACTTCAGAACTGCCGCCCAAAAGCCCTTCAACGAGTTTATGAGCATGGCGGTTGCCAGGGCGAGGGTTATACCGAGGGAGATGCTCAGGAAGGAGTACCAGAAGGTGTTGGAGAGGGCCTGGTAGAAGAAGGGGTCTTTTAGGAGCATGGTGAAGTTTCTCAACCCCACCCACTCCTGAAACCCAACCAGCCCCCACTTCTGAAAGGAGTTGACGAACACCATCAGAGACGGCAAAAGCTTGAACACGAGAAGGATGACCAACGCCGGAGCGAGGAAACTCGCCGCTTTTACCGTCTTCAACCTCTCCAAGACGAAATTATAAGCGTGCAGACACAACTTACGGTCGTATGTTTTCCGCAGTAGAATACCCGCCAGCCATGAAAAGAAAGGTTGAATTCCCAGCGATAGGGAAGATCTCGCCGGAGTTCTTTGACGAGTACATCTTCCCTCACCTTGGGGCGAAGAGGGAGGAGGTCATCGTACCTCCCCAGCACGGCGTGGATACGGGCGTGGTCCGTATTGGCAACGGTAAGGTCCTCGTCTTCACCACCGACCCCATCTACATCCTCCCCGCGTACGGTTGGGAGAAGGCGGCCTGGTTCGCCTGGCACATCCTCGCCTCCGACGTCACCACCTCCGGCTTCCCTCCCACCTACATAACCGCCGACTTCAACCTCCCGATGGAGATAAGCGAGGAGGAGTTCGCCACCGTCTGGCAGGTCTGGGACAGGGAGAGCAAGAAGTACGGGGCTACGGTCGTAACGGGACACACCGCCCGCTACCCCGGAGTGAACTATCCGATGGTGGGAGGGGCCACCTTTATATCCCTCGCCGACGAGGACAAGTTCCTGACGCCCAAGATGGCGAGGCCCGGGGACGCCCTCATAATAACGAAGGGGCCGGCCGTTGAGGCCACCGGCATATTCGCCAGCCTCTTCCCCAACTACATATCCGAGAAGCTCGGACCGGAGATAGCCGAGGCCGGGGAGAGGCTCTTTTGGAAGATGAGTACGGTGGACGACGCCCTCACGGCCGTATCCGTGGGCTACAGAGAGGAGGGCGTACGGGCCATGCACGACGCCACCGAGTGCGGCATCCTCGGAGGGGTGTACGAGATGGCCGAAGCCTCCGGCGTAGGCGTCATATACTACAAGGACAGGACCCCCATCCAGCCCGGTGTCCTTGAGATAACCTCCCTCTTCGGCATGGAGCCATTCTCCTCCATAAGCGAGGGTACCCTCGTCATGGCCGTTGTATCTGAGAGGGCCGACGAGGTGGTCAGGCGGCTGAAGGAAAAGGGTATAGACGCCGCCGTCGTCGGTGAGTTCCTACCCAGAGAGAAGGGGATGTGGGTCGTAGAGGACGGCGTCCAGAGGCCCCTTGAGCATCCCCGCGTGGATCCCTTCTGGTCCGCGATAGACAGGGCTTTGAGCGAGGGGTTGAGTTGAGGGAAATAGTCCTCGCCTTCATAACGGGGTTCCTGACGGGCGTGGTCTTCTCCCTCGCCCGTCTCCCCATCCCCGCACCTCCAACCCTCGCCGGGATAATGGGGATAGTCGGCATATTCGCCGGCTACCTTCTGGTGAAGTACCTGACGGGGAGACATTAGAGGCCCAGCTCCAGCTCCCTTATAAAACGCAGGTTTTCCCTCCACTTCTTCTTCACCTTAACCCACAGCTCCAGGTACACCCTCCTGCCGAGTATGGCCTCTATCTGCTTCCTCGCCTCTGTACCCACCCTCTTTATCGCCCTCCCACCCCTGCCGATGATTATCGCCTTTTGTGAGGGCCTCTCAACGTATATGACGGCGCGGATGTATACGGGTCTGCTCGGATCCTCCGGCTCTCTGAACTCCTCAACCTTCACCGCCGTTGAGTACGGCACCTCCTCCCTGTAATGCACAAATATACGCTCCCGGATGATCTCGGCGATTATGAACCTCAGGGGTTTGTCGCTTATCTCGTCCTCCGGATAAAAGGGGTGGCCCTCGGGTAGGTACTTTTTGATGACCTCAAGTAAAATGTCAAGTCCATCCCCCTTCAGGGCGCTTATCGGGACGATTTCGGCAAACGGGTACCTGCGGGAGTAATCCTCAATTACGGGAAGGAGGACGTTCTTATGGACTTTGTCTATCTTATTTATGACGAGGATCACGGGCTTTTCCTCCGGTGAGCCTTTCAACTGCTCTATTATCCTCTCCTCCAGATCACCGGGGGGTTTTGGTTCTACCATGAAGAGTATGACGTCCGCGTCCGAGAGGGCGGTCTTGACCTCCCTCATCATGTACTCGTGGAGGGCGTACCTGCTCCTCTGGATCACCCCAGGGGTGTCCACTATGACGATCTGGGCATCCCCATCGCTTATTATCCCGGAGATCTTGAACCTGCTCGTCTGTGGCTTCGGGCTGACGGCGGCCAGCTTAAACCTCAAAAGGGAGTTCACGAGCGTGGATTTACCCACGTTGGGCGCACCTATGACGGCGACGAAACCGCTCTTCAACACGTGTATTCTAATCCCGATTAGAATAGTTTCCATGCTCAAGAGATCCCTTACCGTTTTGGGCTTGCTCCTTGTGGCCGGATGTGGGGGTGGTAAAGATGGGGAGACATCGGCCGGAGATGGAAAGGGCAACAAGGTATCGGTTTTAATGCAGGTGGGGAACGTGTACAAGAGGGTGGAGGTGGAGAGGGAGAAGCTTCGTAAGTTCCCCTACGATTACACGCTCGTTGACCAGGACGGTCGTACCTTTCCCTTGGAGAGGTTGAAGGGAAAGGTGTTGGTGGTGGGTTACATCTACACCAACTGCCCGGACATATGCCCCTTCATAACCGACAACATGAAGAAGATCTCCAAGCTCGTCTCCAACGACCCGCAGCTGAGGGAGAGGGTGATGTTCGTGAGCATAACCTTTGATCCGAAGAGGGACAGACCGGAGGTCCTCAGGAACTACATGAAGCTTTACAAGATAGACCCGCAGAACTGGGTCTTCCTCACAGGGGATACGGCCACCATATCCACCCTTATGGACAGGTTGGGTATAGAGACCATAGTGCAGCCCAAAGGTGAAACCTACATAATAGCCCACACCGACCGTATACACGTCGTAAACGAAAGGGGAGAGATACTGGCGTACTTCAGGGGTAGCGATGTTGTGCCCGACAGCGTGTACGCCTTCCTAAAGCGGGTCATATAACCCCTGCTCGGCGTATAATACACGCCTTAGGTGATGTTCATGCTCTTTATCCTCTGTGCGGTGGAGGATTCCCTCTACTGGGACAAACTCGCCGAAAGGGTGGCCAGGAAGGTGTACAGGGAGAGCAAGGGGGATTACGCCGATGTCAGGTTTCACAGGGATAGCACTGGGGCTTACATCCTGTACACCAAGAGATGGTACGTGCAGACGCCCAGCGGATACAAGATGTGGTACAGATCCCCCGTCATCCTGAAGCTCCCGGATGGGACACCCGAATACTTTGAAAACCTTTTCTGGAAACACCTTGACAGGCAGGGCGGCTGGAAGGAGAGGTTCGGTGAGGTTCTGGCCTCTTCTCTCAGCTGCGGCATAACGGTTGCAGGGGCGCTCTTCTTTGTACTGGTCTCCCTTCAGATATGAGGAGGTTCTCCCTACTCATCGTAACCCCTTGGAAGGAGGAGTGGGATGGAAGGGTTTTCCGCTTTCCAGAGGTGAAATACCTCTCCAGGGCCCTGAAGGAGAGCTTTGACTACGATGTCATCGGTTTGAAGGAGAGACCTCCGAGGGGGGATTACGATGTGGTGTTCGTCCAGTCCGAGATCGCCTACAAAAGGGGAAGGGACATCTACAGGAGTGTGGGGGCTAAGAGGTTTGTGGTTGCGATTTACGGTGTTTTTGAGTATTTCCCCCTGAGGAAGGTCTTCACGCCCCTCCACAGGTGGAGGTACAGACGTTTTGATCGGGCCTTTAAGGGGGGAGCCGACGTGTTCCTGATAACGGATGACGGCTCAAAGGGAGAGGTTTTGGCCCAGAGGTACGGCCAACCCTTTATACTCCTCCCCGTCCCGAAACCACCCTGGCGCAGGGTTGACCGGCTTGAGGCGAGGGAGAGGCTCGGACTTCCGAGGAACGGCCCCGTGGCCGGTTTTGCCGGGGCGTTGAACAAGCTGAAGGGCGCCCACCTGCTCAGGGAGATATACGAGAGGGCAAGGGGGGTTTACAAGCTGGCCGTCATAGGGTACGGTCCGATGTTAGGGGAGTTTGAGAGGTGGGCCAAGAGGACCGGTGGAAGGGTTTTCGTGCTACCGCCTTTTCCACACGAGGACATGGCGGTCTTCTACTCGGCCGTGGATTTCGTCTTAGCACCCTACCTTTACGGGAACAAAACGGCCGTGGTGGTTGAGGCCATGTCCTTGGGGTTGCCCGTGGTGGTCTTCCAAGCCCACTCGTCGGACGAGATCATCCGCCACGGGTGGAACGGTTTTATAGCAAGGAACTTTGACACGGACGAGTTTGCCCATTACACAGTTCGTCTTGCGACGGATCCCATCCTGAGGGAATCGGTGGGTGAGTCCGCCAAGATCTCGTCCGAGGGTTTCCCCACCTGGGATCACCGCGTCTCCACCATACTTCAGGCCCTTCTGCCGGCCTGATCAAACCCAGTTCTCAACACCCTTTAAACCCCTCCTGCGTATGTACTCAGCGGTAAGGCGTATCCCCTCCTCTATGGAAACACGAGGACTCCAGTTCAGAACCTCCCTCGCCTTCCTGTTGTCCGATACGAGGTTGAAAACCTCCACCTCCTTCGGTCTTACGAGCGTGGGATCGGAAACAACCTCCAGCCTCTTGTTCAAAACCCTCCCCACTATATCCACCAACTCCTCAACGGAGTACCCCCTGCCGCTTCCGAGGTTTACATCCAAAAAACCCTCCGTCCTGACCTTTAGGGCCGATAGGATGCCCCTGACCGTGTCCTTCACGTACGTCAGATCCCTCCTTGGTGTCAGGTTGCCCAACCTGACCACATCACCCCTTAGGGCCTGAACTATGATCCACGGTATCAAAGCCCTAAGCGACTGTCTCGGGCCGTACGTGTTGAACGGTCTCACTATTACGGCGTTCAAACCGTAGGTGTGGTAAAAGCTCCTGACCATGGCGTCCGCCCCCACCTTACTCGCGGCGTACGGGGATTTCGGGGCGCGGGGGGAGGACTCATCAAGGGGTCTATCGCTCCCGCCGAAGATCTCGCTGGTCGAAACGTGGACAAACCTGCAAACCCCATGCTCAACGGAAGCCTTAAGCACGTTCGTTGTGCCTACTACGTTGTTTATGGCGAAATCTATGGGGTTTTGGAAGGAGTAGGGGACGGAAATCTGGGCGGCCAAGTGCATGACGGCGTCAACTCCCCTCACCGCCCTTTCAACCGAGGTGTAGTCCCTTATGTCCCCCCAGAAGATCTCAACACCCCTCAGGACATCCTCCGGGATTTGGGTTAGGTTTCCGGTATAACCCGTGGAGTTGTACCTAAGGAAAACGCGCACGGAGAAACCCTCCCCCACCGCCTCTTCTACGAGATGGGAGCCTATAAATCCGCTCGCCCCTGTTATGAGTACCTTCATCGGGAGAGGGCCACCCCTATCCTGTAAAACTCTTCCGGCCTCAGGCTCGCCCCCCCTACGAGAAAGCCGTCCACACCCTCAACGGCCGCGAGCTCCCCGGCGTTTTTTTCCTTTACGCTGCCACCGTACAGGACCTTGAGGCCCACCCTGTCCTTTATGAAAGCGTGCATCTCCTCTATCTGTTCCGGTGTGGCGTTCCTCCCCGTACCTATCGCCCAGACAGGCTCATAGGCGATCACCACCCTTTCATCCCTTGGTACAAAGGAGAGCTGCCTCTCCACCACGGAGAAATGCTCCCCCCTTTCCCTCTCCTCCAACCTTTCCCCGACGCAGTACACGACGTTAAGGCCGTATCTCAAGGACGCTTCGGCCTTTTTCCTCAACACCTCGTCCACCTCACCTATAACGTTCCTCCTCTCCGAGTGTCCGACTATGACCCATCCGACACCCAAGTCGCGGAGCATGGTGGGGGAGATCTCCCCCGTGAACGCCCCTTTCGGCTCGTAGAACACGTCCTGGGCCCCTAAGGTCAGGTTTTCAAGCTTGAGGAGGGGTATGTACACGTAGGGTGGAAAGAGGAGCTTGACCAGGGGCAGGTCCTTTAGAAGGGTGTCAATACGTGAGGCCAACCTCAAGGCCTCATCAACCGTTTCGGGGTTCATCTTCCAGTTTGCCGCTAAAATCCGCATATCACTCCTACCTCCTTTAAGGCTTTTAGGAATTCCTTCACATCCCTTTCCACGTCCTCGGCCCGCAGGCCGTACTCTTCGGCCACCCTTTTCACTATCTCCTCCTCCTCTTCAACACCCCCGTCTATAAGGGAAAGCACAAACCACCCGGTGTGGTTCACCACAAGGGTGTGTCCGTTCTCCCTGTTCCAAACCACGATTTTGTCGTCCATGGCCTGAAAGACCGCCTTCTCGCTGATCCTGTACCTCATCTCCTGAAGAAGGTGTTGTACAGCAGGATGGCAAAACTGGCGCCGCTCATGGCAAAGGTCAACCACTCCCTAAGGGACACCCAGGGGTTTCTCGGAACGAATATGCGGTCTCCCGGTTTCAACCTGGGGTTGTCCCTCCTCAGGTCGTACCTCTTGCCGTTCACCTCAACCCTTTGTATGTCGGCCGAAGGAAGCAACCCCGATATGTAGAGGGCGTCTCCGAGTGTCATCCCCTTGGTGTACTTCAAGGCGCCGGGAGTTCTGACCTCACCGAGGACGATCACGGTAGGCTCTTTCACCGTCGCGAGGTACACGATTACGGGGAGCTTGAAGTAAGGCTCAAGGAGACGGGAAAGCGTATCGGACAACCTGTCAACCGTCAGGCCGCAAACCTTCATAACACCGACGAGGGGAAAGTAGGCCGAACAGTCGTCAAGGACGACAGTCTTGAACCTCTGATCCTCGCCGAAGATCTCCACCACTATCACGTCACCCCTCTCAACGGTCAGTGCAGTGGTCAACAGGAGCATTCAGTATCTCTCTTTTCTCCAGGTCAGCTTCAGACCGGCCTTCACCTCTAAGCGGTTCATACCCACCTTGACGTGGTCGTAGAAGTTCTCGTACTTGGGATGCACGTTGCTGACCTCGGAGCTGGCGCTCAGGGAGGAGTAATTCCCCTCAAGGAAGAACCCCATCCAGGGCTGTACGTAGTACTCCAGACCGATCGCCCCCTTCATGTAAACCGTGTTGGTCTGGGCGGAGGCGTCCCCAAAGGGATCACGGGAGGAGTAGCTGAGCTGGATCCAGGCGACGTGTCCACCTATCCAGGGGAGTAAACCTTTACCCTCGGAGTATATGGCCTCAACCTCAAGGTAAAACCGTCCGGAGAGTCCCAGCGAGAAGTACCTGACGTCGGAGTTGGGGATCGGAAAGTTTTCCTTCTCCTTAACCCTCGGATCGCTCGTGTCGGGGAAGGGTATCCCATAACCGAAGGCAAACCTCCTGCTCTCAAGCGTAAAGGCCACGTGTGTCCAGGAGTAGTTGTTCATGTACTTGGCGATGCTCACGAGTACGCTCTGCGTAAAGGAGGTGTCATGGTAGGTCGTATCCTCATAGTTGGGTATCCACCTGTAGAAATAACCCTCGTTGAAATCAAGGCTGACACCCAAGGTGTTCCACCTGAGGAACGCACCCCCTCCGAGGAAGGACTGTTCCGAGTTCAAACCCTTGGTACGGAACTTCGTGTCCAAACTGTGGGCCTCTATCACGCGACCCTCCGAGGCCATGGCCCCGTAGCCGTAAAGCCCAACGTAGAGCATGTTGGGCCCAGTCATCCAGGGTGGAAGGTTTGAGCTTCCCAGAATCAAAGCCACCATTTTTCTACCTCCTGAAAACCGGTTTTCCCTTTACAAAGTTCAAAACGACCCTCCCGCGCAGCTCCTCACCTATCATGGGGTTGTTGGCGCTCTTGGAGAGCAGGTCCTCTCGGGATACCTTCCAGACGGCGTCGGGGTCAAAAAGGAAGAAGTTCGCCCTTTTACCCACACCTATGCCGCTCTCAACGCCGAGTATTCTTGAGGGGTTGAACACCATGAATTTTAAAAGCGCTTTAAGGGAGAGCTCCCCTTCCCTCACGAGATAGGTGTAAAGGGTTGGGAAGGCAACCTCCAGCCACTCAACACCGGGAGGTGATTGGGAGATGGGGGATTCCTTCTCATGATAGGCGTGGGGGGCGTGATCCGTTGAAATGGCGTCAACAACCCCCTCTTTTAGTCCCTTTAGAAGCGCAAGGCGGTCCCTCTCCCCCCTTATGGGTGGGTTTACCCTGAAGATGGGATCGTAAACGGGCACCCTCTCCGTTGAGAAGATGAGGTGGTGTGGTGTGACCTCGCACGTTATGGCGATCCCCTTATCCTTGAACCGGGCGACCAACTCAAGGCCTTCGGCCGACGAGATGTGGGCGACGTGTAGCCTAACACCCGTGATCTGGGCTATCCTCAAATCCCTGTAGAGGGCAACGTCCTCCGCGAGGGAGAGACGGGGTCTCAGACCGTACTTCAGCGTGTTAGTATCAAAGTTTGAAAAGCCACGGGAGAGCTCCGGAACCTCCGCGTGGGTTATAACGGTCAGTCCGAAGTGGGCGGCGTAAACGGCGGCGTTCAGCATGACGGAGGAATCCGAAACC
>JALWZG010000032.1 GCA_027002825.1 Caldifarciminota bacterium | reverse complement strand
GGTGTGGACCACGTGGCGCCGTTGTCATCGGAATACGTCACCATGATGTAGGGGTAGTCGGTGTAGCACACAAACCACCTGCCCGCGTTGTTGTAGGAGAGCTGGGGATGCCTCTCGTATCTGCTGGAGGGTGTGGCGACGAGATAACCCCCCGCAGGTCCCCAGGTCTGGCCGTAGTCAAACGACCTCTTTACGCGTATACCGTGATCAAAAGCGTCCACGACTAAGAGAATAACCTGTCCGTCGGAGGAGGCGTCCATAACGGGAGCGTCCAGCGCACGTCCCCCGTATTCGTGGGCGTAGAATATCACGGTTTCGGTGGACCAGGTGTTCCCGCCATCCGTAGACCTGGTGAAGGGAACGTAGGAGGAGGGATCGCAGAGCCAACAGTAGGCTATGGCGTACACCATGGTGTCCCTCGCAACTATGGACGGCTCATACCAGTAGTTTAAAACCCTTATCCCATGGCAGTCCGATCCCGTGCACCAGTTCCACGTGCTTCCACGGTCATCGGATCTGTTGTACCTGTTTCCCTTGGCGCTTGCACTTCCCCCCCCTGGTCCACAGTATGTGGACGGTATCCCCCACCAGGTAGATACTCTGGGGTGTCCTCTCGTTGAAGCCGTAGACGGGGCCGAAGATGTCAAGATCGCTGTAAGAGGTCAACCTGTAGCGCCCGCTTATACTCAGGCACTCCTGGGCTATCACCACCCAGAGCATCAAAATATTGTAAAGCCGAACTTCAGGGATTTTCAGGCCTATAATACCTTATATGTTGCCACTTTTGATGGGTGATGTGCCCTTTGCGAGCGTAAGGGTGGACAACCGTCCCGACAACACGAGCCATATGGAGGTCTCCGGCGCTGTGATGTACCGCACGGGTGGGGTGGGTTGGATAAACTCCACCTATGATCTCAACGATTACGAGGTTTCTACCGATTCGGGGAGAACGTGGGGGACACCTTATCCGAGGAGCTCGGAGTGTTGTGATCCGGTTGTGAGGATTACGGACACGGTTGTGCACAGGGTTTACCTCGGGTACTACGAGATAGGATACTCCAAATCCTACGATTTCGGAAACTCCTGGACAACGCCTCAGAACATAAGCGGATGCACCAACACCGATCACCCCTGGTTGGCCTACAGGGGTGATACCCTTGTGGTCATATACACGGATTACTGCTCAAACGATGTCAAGTCCGCCTACTCTTACGATGGCGGGGACACATGGAGCAGAGCATCGGTGTACTACACCGGAGATGTTCCCATGGCCGCACAGGACGACTCCCTCTTCTACGCCCTGTGGTGGGACTACACCTCCTCCTGCATATACATAAACGTGGCCTCCTCACCAGATGGCCGCACGTGGTCCAGCCCCTCAACGGCCGCTTGCATGAGTCCGGATATAGCCCCCAACCCTTATCCCGCCGGATATCAGGGTGCGGGATGGGGAAAGGGAAACATAGCCGTCGTGTACATGGCCGACGTCGGTTATTACAACTGGGATGTGGAGGTGGTGGTCTCAAACGACGGGGGCTCCACATGGAACCCCCCGGTCAAGGTCTCGGATCAGCCCTCCGCCAACGAGTACATGCCGGCGATAGCCTCAGACCCTTACGGCAACCTCCACGTTTTCTGGTACGATAACCGGGCCGGTACCGGTCGGTGGGCGCTGTACTACTCGCGTTCATCCGACGGAGGTATGACGTGGTCGCCGGCCATAAGGGTTACCGATTACTACTTCCCCTTCGTGGATCGGAGCGGGTGCGGTGGTATGGGCAACGTGGACTACGCCAACGATTGCTGGCCCGGACACTACATAGACGCATGGGCCGACAGCAACTACGTTTACGTCTTCTGGTCGGACAACAGCATCTCCGGACGCTGGCACGTCTTCATGGCTTACGCCCCCGTCCTTCCGGTAGGCACAGACGAAACACCAAAACCCTCCTACAAGACGGAGACAACCGTTTACACGCCGTCGGGCAGAAGGGTACACGCCAGCTTTGACAACCTTCCTCCAGGTGTTTACTTCGTGATCCGGGAGGGAGGGGTACAAAAGGTCATAAGGAGGTGAAAAATGCTGTGGATATTGGGATGGATGCCCCTTGATCACGGTGCGGTCTCCCCAGTGAAGGGGAAGGGGGATTACGTCGTCTCGGTTGAGGGAGGCGCCTACGAGACGGTGGAGTACGGGATAAAGGAGGTATCCTTCAGGGTAAGGGCCAGCGCGCCGTTCACCGTTGAGGTGAAGTACTGGTATGAGGGGGAATTCTGGATGAGGGTTATGACTTACGGGTCGGGAGAGTACACCTTGACCTTCTCCCTAAAGGGGAAGGAAGGCGCCCAAATGCTGCCCACACGTGGCCTGGGTCCCAGACCCGCCGTCATAACGGTCAAATCCGAGGGCAACCTCCTCCTTTCGGACCTGGAGGTCAGGTGAGGGCCACCCCTTTACGGCCAGGGCTTTCTGTCGTATAATACCGGCATATGCTCAAGGTGGACAACGGTACCAACTGGGCGCTCATACTCGGTGCCTCCTCGGGCTTCGGAGCTGCCACGGCCAAAAAGCTGGCCGAGTGTGGCCTGAACGTATTCGGCGTGCATCTTGACAGGAGGGCCACCCTCCCTAAGGTGGAAGCCCTCGTGGAAGAGCTGAAATCCTTCGGCGTGAAGGTCAAGTACTTCAACACGAACGCCGCCGACGACAAAAAGCGCGAAAAGGTAATACGGGAGATAAAGGAGATAACCTCCAGAGAAGGTGGGAAGATAAAGGTTCTCATGCACTCCCTCGCCTTCGGCACTCTCAAACCCTACCTAGGGGAGAGGCCCGAGGAGGACGTAACCCGCCAAAACCTTGAGATGACCGTAGACATAATGGGAAACTCCTTGGTGTACTGGGTTAGGGACGTCTACAGGGCCGGTCTATTCCACGAGGACGCCAGGGTGTTCGCCATGACGAGCGCCGGGTCCCACAGGGTTTACCCTTCATACGGCCCGGTTTCGGCCGCCAAGGCCGTCCTTGAGGCCCACGTGCGCCAGCTGGCCTACGAGCTCGGTGGTAAGGGGATAAGGGTAAACGCCATACAGGCCGGCATAACCGACACACCTGCTCTGCGCAAGATACCCGGACACGAGCAGATGCTTGAATGGGCGAGGAAGGCCAACCCCTCCGGAAGGCTCACAACACCCGAAGACATCGCCAACGCCATAGCCCTCCTGAGCAGGCCGGAGGCCTACTGGATAAACGGAGCGGTCATAAGGGTTGACGGGGGAGAGGATTTGATTTAAAGGGGGAAAACAAAAGGAGGTAAGACATGGACAGGAAGGAGATCTTTGAAAAGATACGGGACATAGTCGTTGAGGAGCTGGGCGTTGCGCCCGAAAAGGTGACCGAGGACGCGCGTTTCATAGAGGACCTCGGCGCGGACTCCATAGGCGTGATGGAGCTGGTCATGAAGATGGAAGAGGAGTTTGACATGAAGATCCCCGACGAGGACATAGAGAAGCTCCGCACGGTGGGGGACGTCATAAACTACGTACTTGAAAAGACCAAGTCGTGAGAAGGGTTGTGATAACGGGTCTGGGCGCGATCTCCTCCCTCGGGGAGGACGTGCCCACCCTCTGGAAAAACCTTATAAGCGGCAAAAGCGGGGTCTCCCGCATAGAGCGGTTTGACCCCTCGGGGTTTAAAACCCAAATAGCCGCCGAGATAAAGGACTTTGACCCCTCAAAGAGGTTCGGGCCGAAGGTGGGGGGTGTTCCCCTTAAGAAGGTTGACAGGTTTCTCCTCTACTCCCTCTGGGCCACGCAGGAGGCCGTTGAGGACAGCGGCATACTGGACTACGGGGATCTGAACAGGGACAGGGTCGGGGTGATAATAGCCTCTGGTATAGGAGGCGTGGAGACCCTGGAGAAGGAGACCATAACGGGATACACGAGGGGTTACAACAGGATCTCCCCCTACCTCGTTCCCATGATGATACCGGACATGGCCTCAGGACTCGTGGCGATAGTTTACGGATTCAAGGGACCCAACTACTGTGTGGTCTCCGCCTGTTCCTCTTCCGCTCACGCCATAGGGGACGCCATGCGCCTCATAAGGTACGGTGATGCCGACGTGATAATAGCGGGCGGCGCGGAGGCCCCTATCATAAAGACCGCCCTTGCAGGATTTTCCGCCATAAGGGCCCTCTCAACGAGAAACGATGAACCGGAGAAAGCTTCACGTCCCTTTGACGCCGAGAGGGACGGTTTCGTCATGGCCGAGGGGGCGGCCGTCCTCGTCCTTGAGGAGTACGAGCATGCCAGAAGGAGGGGAGCGAAGATATACGCCGAACTCGTTGGATACGGCGCAACGGCCGACGCCTACCACATAACCGCCCCGTGCGTGGACGGTGAAGGTGCGATCAAGGCCATGAGGATGGCCCTCGCAGATGCCCGTGTAAACCCGGAGGACGTGGACTACATCAACGCCCACGGTACGTCAACCAAGCTCAACGATGTGGCCGAGACCAAAGCCATAAAGGAGGTCTTCGGCCAGCACGCCTACAGGCTCGCCGTCTCATCCACCAAATCCATGACTGGCCACCTACTCGGAGGGGCGGGTGCGATTGAGGCCCTTGCCACCGTAAAGGCGATAGAGACGGGCGTTGTTCCCCCCACGATAAACTACGAGCATCCCGACCCCGAATGCGACCTGGACTACGTCCCCAACGAAGCCCGGGAGATGGACGTTGGCGTGGCCATGTCCAACTCCTTCGGTTTCGGCGGCCACAACGCCGTTCTGGTTTTCAGGCGTATCTAACCCCCCACAGCCTCAGGAATTCCCCGAGGAGGTAAAGCGAGCCGGTTATGACGGTGTCCTCGGTGAGGACGTTCTCTATCTCGTAAACGGAGCTCAGCGCCGCGCATTTCCCGTGTAGGGTCAAAGCCCTCTTGAGGACCTCCTCCACCTGTTCCGACCTCCTCCAGGGATAGCGGGTTATGAAGATCCAGTCGGCCAAATCCCTTATGTACCTGAGGAATTGGACGTAGTCCTTCCCCCTGCTGAAGGCCAGGACGAAGTTGAACCTCCTGCCGGGGAATATCCTCTTCAGAGATCTCACGAGGGACTCGGCCGCCGTCGGGTTATGCGCCCCGTCAATAAGGAGAAGGGGGGACCTCCTCAGAACGTGCATCCTTCCGGGTACGAAAACCCCCTCGGGCTTAAAGGATAGTCCAAGCACCTTCATAACGTGGTAGGAGAGCGCTCCGTTCTCCGCCTGAAACTCACCGAGGAGGGGAACCTTTAAAACCTTTCCATCCGTCTCAAAGACCGTACCCTCCTCGCCCACGTCCAGAACCCTGTACCCGACGACCACCACTTCCGCGCCGTACTCCTTCGCCCTCCTCTCTATAACGTGCAGGACCTCTTCGTTCCTGAACGTGGTTATAACGGGTGAGTCGTTTTTTATGATGCCGGCCTTCTCGCCCGCTATCTCCTCAAGGGTGTTTCCGAGGATGTTCGTATGATCGTAGCCTATGCGGGTTATGACGGAGACCTTCTGCTCAACGACGTTCGTCGCGTCCAACCTCCCCCCAAGCCCAACCTCAAACACCTCGTAATCCGTGCGCTCGTTCAAAAAGTGCAGGAAAGCAGCCGCCGTTATGCTCTCAAAAAACGTGGTCCCGTACCCCCTATCAACGGCTCTGAATACCGCGCCGAGGAGGTCCTCCAGCCTATCAAGGGGTATGGGTTTTCCGTTTACCCGTATCCTCTCGTCCAAGGAGACGAGGTGGGGAGAGGTGTTCATACCCACCTTAAACCCGGAGTTCTGCAAGGATCTGCTCACGATATGCACAACGGAGCCTTTGCCTTTGGTGCCGGCGACAAGAATGGGGGTGTTCAATTCCAAATGGGGATTCCCAAGGGCCTTCAGGAGATCCCTGAACCTCTTTATATCCTTCACAAAGCCCTTAACCCTCTCGTAGTTGGTCAGCCTGTAGAGCCTTCTCAGGTTTTTCATCGCAGGAGCTTCAAAACCTCCTCCGCCCTCTCCACCGCCCTTTTCACCTCCGGATATTCAAGAGGTGCGCGTCTTAAAAACCCTTCTATCTCCCCTGAGGGATCCCTCGGCCTGTAGCCTTCCGGCACCTTCTCACCCTGAAGCTTCGGCCCACCCTCCTTCAGGCCTTCGGGGTAGTACCAGTTCCTGAGGTTTCTAAACCCCGCCTTCAGAAGGGTGTATCCGAGGCGGCTCAGCTCGGCGGGGACACCCAACCTCAAGGCCCTCTCCGTCTCCCCATCGCCCGTGTACTCAACGAAGAGTTTTGAGAGGCCCGGCATGTTTTGAAAGAAAAAGGCGTACAGCTCCTCCTCCAAGTCTGAGCCGTAGAACCACGGCTCAATTTCAAAGGCCTCAACCCACGGCCTGTAGTGGTCATAGCCGAAGAAGACCTTCAGGTACATGACAAACCTCCCGTTGAGGTGCATCTCCAAGTTCCTCTCCCAGACGAACCTTCCGGGTAGGATGCTGACGGCTTTAAAACCTCTCCATCCCTCTCTTAAAAATTTGACGAGGTTTTCCATGGCATGGAATTTTAAACTTGCAAAAATCCCCTTTCAGGCGTAAAATACGAGCTATGCTGTGGGTAATGGTAAGCGTCGTTGGAAAGTCCGCTCTGAAGGCTGAGACGGGTGTGAGGGATGTAGGGGTTCAAACGGAGAAGGTTGACCGGGGCGGATACCAAATCGCACCGTTCCTCGGCTGGACGGAGGAAAAGGAGGCCTGGGCAAAAGGCCACGACCCCGCAACCGCCCAGGGGGAGATAAGGAGGATGGAGGATCTCTGGAACACGAGTCTGAGGGGAATTCTCAACGATTACTACGAGTCAACGGGGGACAAACAGGCGGTGTGCGAAAGGCTCACCCTAAAGGGAAAACCCTGTCCCGAAGAGCATCCGCTCAACCTCCAGTTCCAGAAGCTCGTAGAGGATTACAGGGAAAAACCCGACCCCTGGACCTACGCCGAGATACGCTGGACCTTCAACGTCATAAAAAGAAGGGTGGAGGCCATAAAGGACGAGGCCGAGGCCAGAGCGAAGAAGACCCCCGTTGAGTTCCAGGTTGCCGTACCCGACAGGGCGAAGTTTGACAAACCCTTCCACTGGGACGATGGCGTAGTCCTCCTTGACGGGACGAACTGGAACACAAGCGCGGTGGCTGCCACAGGATACGCGGAGTACAGCCCCACAGTCGTAGCCGTGGGTTCGTCCGACACCCTCGTCTTCGCCTTTGAAGTGGAGAACTGCAACGCGTGGTGTTCTGGGACTATTGACAGCACTTGCGTAATAGTGGGAACGTCCTACGATATGGGCCAGACGATGACACCCCAGCTGTGTATTTATAACCCATCAACCGACCTTACGGAGCCTGCAATAGCTGCGGACCCCTACAGGAAGATTGTGTACGTGGCATTCTCCTACATCCATCCCATATGGGGCGATTACGACATAGACGTTTACGTGGGACACCTGAGCGCCCTCGGTACCAACTACTTCTTCAGGACGGTGGCCAACAGCTTCGCCAACGAGCTCACCCCCTACGTCAACCTTGAGTTCAACTGGGGGAGGTCGGGATGTGCCGGTCAGTGGACGGGAAGCTGCGCCTGTTCTTCCGCCGACAACTGGGCCTTCATAGCCTACAACAGGAACATAGACCCCTACGTTGAGAGGAGTACGGACTGCGGAAACAGCTGGAGCCTGTCGTACAACGATGTTGACTCCGACGGTAGCGCCTACTTCAGCTCTCAGATAATGCTTGAGACGACGAACGATCCCAGATACAGTTCATCCGTATGCTCTGCCTCAAACGGCGGAGACAACACCATTCAGGGCGTGTTCGTTGAGAGCGACGCCTCCAACGACCACGAGATATGGCACATATACACGGATAAAAACCAGGGCTGGGGTAGTACCTGGACCTCAACCATACTCATAAACAACTACCCTTATCCCATAAACATGCCGTGGCTCTCCGTGGCCCGCACCTTAAGCACCTCCAACATGACCCACCTCATACTCTTTGAGAGCCAGTTCTCCTCAACGGACGGGGATATAAGGGGGATTTACGCCAGCGGCCTTCCACCCTCCGGGTGGTCCGGTATATTCAACGTTGACTTCACCACGATTGATAGCCGCACACCCACGGTGCATACGGATGCGAGGTGGCAGCACTGCCCCGGTGCCGTCACCGGAACGGCCAACTACTTCCACACGGCCTTTTACCACAAGTGTCCTTCCTCTTACGACGGTCGCCTCTGCAGTGAACCCCCCTCCTCCTACAACAACACCTACAGGGTGGCCGTTATGAGGGCGCCGTGGTCCAGTCCCACCTCATGGGGACCTGAGTACTGCACCATAAACGCCACTTATGCCGATACGATAGCCATACCCCCTCCTCCCTCCTACTCCGGAGGCGGCCTGTGGGAGAACTGGTGGCAGATAAACGGCACCACCTTCAGGGCCAACCAGAGCTACGGCTCGGCGTGGTGGTTCGGCGCGCTGTGGGTCTACAAGTACTCCCCCACCGATTGGGATGTGGAGTGGACCATCCTTCAGTGTCTCCTCGGAAACGACGGGGATGACAAACTCGCCGCGGAGGAAAAACCCGCCGAGGTCCGGAACACGGTTGCGGTTGAAAACGGCGCCCTGGTGTTCAAGGGTAGAGGTGAGGCCCTCATATTCTCACCGAACGGCCGGCTCCTGAGGAGGCTCAAGGTTGAGGACAGGGCGGAGCTGCCCATCCGCGGTGGGGTATACTTCGTGAGGTTCGGGGATAAAACGGAGAAGGTCATCGTACGGTGATAAAACGCCTTCTCCTGGCCCTCCTGCGCCTCTACAGGAGGTACGTGTCTCCGCTCAAGCCCCCTACGTGTAGGTACGTGCCGAGCTGTTCGGAGTACGCCCTCATCTCCGTGGAGAAGTACGGTGTTGTAAAGGGTGGTTTGAAGTCCCTCTGGAGGGTACTCCGGTGCAACCCCTTCTCAAAGGGAGGGTACGACCCGCCTTAGGCTATTCAACCACGACCACCTTGTAGTTCTTCCTTATACCTCCGCTTGATACGTTGAGGATGAAAAGCCCCGCCCTGTCGGGAGCCTTTATCCTGCAGGACCTCTCCTCCTTTAACTTCACGCCGCTTATGGTGTAAAGGGTTAGGCGGGCGTCTATCGGGCAGTTCTTCAGGTTTATGTGTTTCCCCGCCTTTACGGGATTGGGATAGACCAAGGAGCTGTCCTGCCACCCGGATACGATCTCGGGATCCGTGTATACGGCAAGACCGCCGTCCGTTGCTATGTACATCCTGTTCTTCTGCGGATTTGCGAGTAGGCTGAAGCGTATGGGGAAATAGACGGAGACGGAGACGGGGACACCGGGAAGGGGGGAGTTTGAGGGCGTGTAGTTCCTGTAAACGCTCAGATCGCGGTTGAGAACGGTTATGCCCGTCTGATCGGCAACCCAGATCTTCCCGTCAATTCCAACCCATATACCCGTTATCTTTCTCCCCGTCAGAAAGGGGCCGCTGTAGGAGAAGTCTTTTAGGGAGAGCTTGTAAAAACCGTTGTCCGATCCCAGGAAGAGGGTGTCCCCCCTGTGATGGGCGGCGTTTCCCCCGAAGGGTACGCTCGCAACCTCTTGGAGGTTGCCGTCGTAGAACTTGCACGCCACCTGAGAGCATATGAGCAGATGCTCACCCGTTGAGTACAACAGGTTTTGGGCGGCTCCCCTTACGTCTGTGGCCGTCACCCTTTCCTCCTCCGCGTTCACCTCAAACAACCTTGAATCCCCGTTCGCGTTCCAGCTCACGGCGTAAACCTTCCCTTGGAATTCGGCCACGTCAAAGACGTACCCAAATCCCAGCAGAGCCGTGTCCTTGAAGACCACGGTATCGGAAAAGTCGGCGGCGTAGACGAACAACGCCAAGCCCGCCCAGTTGTGGTAGGCTATCCATATCCTGTCCTGGTAGAACTTAACGGTGTTTATAAGACCCATCTGGAAATGCTCACCCGACGGCCAAAAGGCGCAGGAGCGCATACCCCCCTTTCCACACAGGAGTAGGCTATCCCCGATTTCAACCATCCCCGTTATGGATGTGAAGGAAAGTCCTCCGGTGGGGATTTTGCGGAAGTCGGGTAGGGTGTATATACCGTTCCCTATCATGTAGGCGGGGTCAAGCCTGTTCCCAAAACCGACGAGTCCTTCACCCAGAAACCGCACGTACAGACCTCCGACCTTAACCGTATCCCCACCGAGGCTGTCCAAGACGTAAAGTCCCCCGTCATCCGCAACCCATAGTGTGTCCCCCGTTGAGTATATGTGTAAAACCTTTCTCTCTCCGAAGCTGACCCTGCCGGAGGTGTCCCTTACACCGCTGTCCGTGGCGAACACCCATCCACCCCGGAAGGTGTCAACGTCGTACACCGTAAACCCGCTCAGGAGGGTGTGCCACCCCTCGTACACGTAAAAGCTGTCTATGATAGAAAACATCGCCCCGTAGTCGCCTCCTATCACCAGGGTATCACCGAAGACCTTCAAAACGTTCGTCTGTCCTATCTCAAAGGGAAAGGGTATTTCAACCGTATCGCTCACCCTCAGGGCTGTCGGACGGCTCTTTCCCACGATGAATATATAACCGTGGGAGTAGAGGATGGTCCTTGCACCGAGTATCTCGTTGGGATCGCCGAAGACTATGAGGTTCACATCCGTGAAATCCCTACCGTTCCAGACCTGAAGGCCCTTAGGGGTTAGAACCCAAACCCCGTTCGGCTCACACGCGACGGATACGGCCTGGGCGGTTTTCAGACCCTCGGTTTTGGTATAGGATTTCAGCACTGTCTCCCCGTCGCTCAGCAAAAGTCCTCCGCCCGTTGCCATGAACAGGGTATCGTTCCTCCTGCACACGTCAAGCAGCAGCTCTGTGTTTCCCCAGATCTCCCACCCTTGCACCAGTACAAGGAACATCCCTCCATTCTACTGTTGAAAACCCCTTAATTAACCCGTTGCGTCCGTAGAATGAAAACCTTATGTCAATCCTCCTCTCCTTAACCCTGCAGCCCGTAAAGCTCCGCCATGCGCGCGAGCTCGTCGTCCTCGCCGATACCCTTCGGCCCCACCGCCTTGTAAAGGTGCTTCCCGATACGGAGCGCAATCCTGAAGACTCCTCCCTCGTGTGGATAGGCTACACGTCCGAGGAACTCGTAATATACGCCCGACTGTACCAGAGGGGTACAAACGCGAGCAGCCTAAGGAGGGATGCACCCACGCTGATGGAGGGGAGGGAGGATCACCTAAAGGTGGTGCTGAACACAAAGGGATGGGGGGTTGTGTCCCCCTACTACGCGGTGGTCGTGAACCCTCTCGGCACGGTGGCTGACAGGTACGGTCACGCCCAGTGGGACGGTGAGAATTACGCTGAGAGTCATATACACAGGTGGGGGTGGGAGGTCCTTTTGAGGATCTCCTTTTCCACCCTTGACTACAGCCGGAGGCCCTGGGCCATAAACATAAGCCGCAGGATAGTTGCAAAGGCGGAACTCCAAATGCTTTCACCCAACCTCAGGGGGGATCCCCAACTGGACGCAGAACTCATCCTTGACTGGGATTACATAAAGCCCCGTAGGCCCGTGAGCCTCGTCCTGATACCTTCCTTCAGACTCCAGAGCGAGGCCGATACGTCCTGGAAGGGGGATCTGAAAAAGAGGGTAATACGGCCTATGGCCGGGATAACGGTCAGGGCCAAAAGGGGGGAGAGCGAGCTTTTGGATGCTACGCTTTTCCCGGATTTTTCCGACGTTGACGTGGACATAGTCGAGTTCCAGCTGAACAGACTACCCGTTGATTACCCCGAAAAAAGGCCCTTCTTCACGGAGGGCAGGACGTACGCCCCGGAGAGCAGACTGGTGCGCACACGCAACTTCATCCAGCCCCTCTTCGGTGTAAAGTTCTACTCATCACACGAGAGGGGTGATGTGTACGTCAACACGTTAAGGGATGTGTATTTGGGGAATGTGGCCTTCGGTAAGGCCACGTGGAGGGCTGCGGATGTTCTCTCCCTATCCTCCTCCTTCGTCATGACCGACAGCTCCGGTTATCAGGTCTTCGGGGGAAGGGGGAACTACTACTTCAGACCTTTAAACCTGAGGTTCTCCTCTTCCCACTACCGGAACTTCCCGCGAGGGGCGGCGAGGTCATCCGTCAGTGTTGAGAGGTACCTTGAGAAGGGACTTTCATTCGTCCTGTGGTACTCGCGCATAGGGGATGGTTTCCTCTCCCCCTTCAACGTCCGATCCATCAACTTTGACAACAACGAGGCAAGGGGTTTTTGGATCGGGTACAGCGATTACGCCAGGCTTTTGGGCAACACCACAACCTATGAGGCTGGACTGCACTACAGGCACCTCAGGGAACGGAGTGGCGTTGTCCTGAGCGAGAACATCGGGGGGTACTACCACGTTTTTGTAGTGCCGTGGACCTTCAGTGGGTCTTTTACCCTGGCGTATTACGGTTATCTGAAATACCTTTACGGGTATGAAGAGGTTTACGGCATAGAGGATTTCACAGCCCGTTATGCCGAGGTCAGCCTTCCGGGATATTTCAGATCCGAGTGGAGGTCCGTATCCTTAAGCGTGGGTTTTGGGTATTATCTCGGCCACCCCATGAGGTCCTACACCGCCTCTCTGAGGCTCTCACCCTTTGGGATGAACACCGGATTTTTGGCCTACGCTTACAGGACGGTTCTTGACGATCTGATCCTCCTGCAGTACTACGGCGAGCTCCCCCTGCCCTTTGGTGTGATACTCAAGCCTTACCTGAACTACACAAGGGATGAGAAGCAGGGGTACCGCTATCTTGAGGGTAATCTCGTCTTCGTATGGGAGCCACGCCCCCTTACCGGTATGTACCTGGCCATCAACAAGAGGCTTGCGGGTGAGATCCCTGAAAAACTGCACCACATCTACGAAAAGGAGGTGTTCAAGGTGCAGGTGCGTTGGAAGGTGTGGTGATGCGTTAAGGCTACAATTCGGCGTAGTACTTGGTAAAATAGGCGGTTTTAAAAGATCTGCCTCTATAAACTACCGGGGCCATGATGATGTTTTTTTTGATTTCGCAGGAGATCAGGATTGATACGCAGTATCTCTACCGTGCAAAGCCCGTGGTCGTAATAGGGGAGGAGAAACGCTGGACGGAGGAGATGACCTACACCAAGACCTCCCCCTTCCGCATCCTTGAAAGGAACGGCATAGACATCATAAGGAAGGGGCCGGAGTTCAGCGCCGACGTCTACGTCTCCGGTTTCAAGGGCCACGACGTCCCCGTCAGCATAGACGGCGAGAGGTTCTACAACGCCTGCCCCAACAGGATGGACGCCCCGACTGTGCGCATAAATCCCCTTGAGGTCTCCGTGATGCAGGTAAAGACCACCTCCACGTCCAACTTCACCGGTCTGGGGGGTGGCGTGATAGTGCATCGTCGTATCCCTCCCAAGGAGCCTACCTTGAGGGCCTTCCTTATGGGGAACGCCCTCGCCTCCACCGGTGGGGACGCCGGAGTCTCCCTTGAGGGGTTCAATCAGGGTCTCTATCTCCGCTTCACCCAGAGTACCCCCTACACCACGGGTACCAACTACAAGGATGAGCGCTACAAGGGCGTCGCCGGTAAGAGCATAACGGAGATCTACCCCTACATCCCGGACAGCTTCGCCGGTGCCAACAACCTCTCCTACCGCGTCGTGGAGGCCACCTTCAACGGCAGGGCCATGGAGGGGCTTCTGGACTACGGCCTCCTGGCCAACTACTACGGTAAGGTCCTCTTCCCCTACCTCCTGATGGACGAGATCTACAGTAAGCAGATAGGGGGCCACGTCGCCTACATGGGCCACAAGGCCTACTTCAACACCCTCCGCCACTACATGACCAACGAGCTGCGCAAGTCCCTCGGTATGATGTTCATGAGTACGGACGCCTACGTCCTCAACGCCGGTATCACCAACCCCAACTTCCCCCTCTTCGGCTACGAGGTCTTCTACAGGAAGTGGTGGGCCTACAACAAGATAAAGCCCAAGATGATGCCTGATACCATAAAGAACCACATGCTTCCCAACCTCCAGGTAGCCCAGGCCGACCTGAACCGCACCTTCACCTTTGAGGGTATCCCCGGTCTCTCCCTCTCCCTGAAGGGAGGTCTGGCCTACTACTTCATATCCCCCGACGAGAACTACGACCCTGCGGTCATGATGAAGCTCAAGGCCGTAGACCCCAACGCCAAGGAGGGTAAGCCCTTCCCCATCTTCAACCTCGTGAGCCGCTACAACCTCTCCGCTTCCCTGGCGGGTGTGTTTGAGCTGGCGGCGGAGCCTCCGGATCCGGAGTACGTCTATATCAACGTTATAAAGCCCATGGGCAAGCCCTGGTGGGTGGGGAACTACTCCCTGAAGTGCGGCAAGAAGGTGGGCGGTCGTCTGGAGATTACCCCCACCCTTGGGGATTACGGGCTTAACCTCAACCTTGACCTCTACTCCTACTTCGTCAAGGACCAGAGCTACCTGACGAAGGTCAAGAGGGAGATAAACATGAACGGTACGCCTACGACGGTCTTCATCCAGACCTACAAGAACGTGGACGAGGTCCTCGCTGGGTACAGGTTCAGGCTAAGCTGGAAGGGGATGGTGGCCCTGACCTCCACCTACACCTACGCCCAGAACCTGACGGACAAGGTCCCCTTCGCCGAGACCCCGCCCCTGATGGTGGGTCTGGACCTCTCCACCCCCAGGCTCTACGGCTTTAAGGCGGGCCTCTCCTTCATATGGAACGACGCCCAGACCCGCGTGGACACCATCCTCAACGAGAAGCCCACGACCTCGTGGTGGAGGAGCGACCTGTCCCTTGAGTACTCCTACAGGAACTTCACCGCCAAGTTAGAGATAGACAACCTGACCGATAACCTCTACTACCGCCACCTCTCCTACATGCGCAATCCCTTCGCCTCCGGCATGCCCGTCTACGAGCCGGGTCGCACCTTGAGGCTAACCGTTTCTTACGGAATGTGAAATTATCGGGGGGCGAAAGTCCCCCCTCTTTTTCATCTTCTCAATCGCGTAACGACCTCTCACCTACCCAACAGCATACGGACTATGCTGACGAAGTTGGGGTTGAAAACCGTCATTCCGAGTATCGTCAGGATAATCAGGAAAACGAGCATAAGGTTCGTACTGTTTATCTTCTCCTCAAGGGCGGATATCTTGGCGTCTACCTTATCCTCAAAGCTGTCCATCCGTTTCTCAAGGGAAGTTATCTTGGCATCCATCTTTTCCTCAAGGTTGTCCATCCGTTTCTCAAGGGCGGATATCTTGGCGTCCATCGTTTTTTCAAGGTTGTCTATTCTCTCCTCAAGGGCGGCTATTTTGGCGTCCATCTTCTCCTCAAGAGAGGTTATCCTGGCATCCGTTGTCCTCTCAAGGCTGTCTATACGCTTCTCAAGGGAGACGATCTTGGCGTCCACCTTATCCTCAAGGGTCTCCATCCTCATCTCAAGGGCCTCCATCCTCATCCTCACACCCTCAAACATCTGGAAGATCTCCTCCCTCGTGGGAAACCGGCTGATGATGGTATCCTTCACCCCTTCAACGTAGTCCGCGAGGGCCTGCGCTCCATCCTCCCCAAGCCTCTCCCTCAACTTCAGGAAGAGTTCAGAAGTGCTACGTTTCATATCCGCATTCTAAAGGTGAAACGTCCGTTAAGGCTTTTAAGGGGCGGTATGTTTAGGGTTATGATGATTCAAGAGCCAACCTTTTCTCTACCAGGGGCGAAGAGTCCTATAGCATACCATAACTACCTATCGCTGTAGGCACAGCGTCCACTTAACAGTGTCTCCGCCTACTACAGGGAACTGTTGAGCAAGAAATCCGTAGACGCTGGGTTTGAACAGGCGGAGAAGATAATCCGCATCGTGGAGAAACGCATCGGTGCGTAGATTCACCACACGCGAGATGTTCGGGGGTATAATTTTACCCCATAAGGAGGTTGAAAATGGCCGTAACAGTCAAGGAGAGGCCGAAGAGAAAGATCTGGACTTATGAGGACTACCTTCGCCTTGAGGACGACAATCGCTATGAAGTCATAAACGGGAGGTTGATAGAGATGCCCGCACCTACGCCTTTGCACCAGAGGATCTTGAAAAGGCTCCTTAATATTCTGGCGAGGTTCGCAGAGCTGAAGGAAAACAGAGGGGAGGTTCTCCCCTCTCCCATAGACGTGGTTTTGGGAGATAGGTACGTCTTACAGCCTGACATAGTCTTCATCTCCAAGGACAGGCTTGGGATAATCGGCGAGAAGGCCATAATGGGACCTCCGGACTTGGTAGTTGAGATAATCTCGCCCGCTACTGTGCGTAGGGATACGGTCGTTAAGAAAGAGATATACGAGAAGTTTGGAGTTAAGGAATACTGGATAGTGTATCCGGAGGAGAGGGCCGTTGAGGTTTGGGTTTTGAACGATGAGGGGAAGTACAAGCTTTTCAGCGTGGCGGAGGAGGAGGGGAAGGTTAAGAGTAAGGTTTTGGAGGGGCTTGAGATAGATCTTAAGGAGGTCTTCAAATGAGGACGAAGGAGGTTGAATATGGCCGTTGCGGTTAAGGAGAAGCCCAAGGAGAAGGTTTGGACCTACGAGGACTACCTTAGGCTTGAAGACGACAAACGGTACGAGGTCATAAACGGGAGGTTGGTAGAGATGCCTGCACCGAGCTTTGAGCATCAGGGAATCGTTGCGGATATACTAACGCGAATTTATCTGTTTGTAAAAGAGAACGCCCGCGGGGAGGTTTATCCATCTCCTGTAGATGTCATCCTGTCGGAGACTGTTGTCGTTCAGCCAGATATAGTCTTCATATCCAACGAGAACCTGAGGAACATAAAACGTGGTAGGCTTTTTGGCTCTCCCGACTTGGTGGTTGAGATAGTTTCACCGGGTAGTTATAAGAGGGACAGATACGAGAAGTTTAACCTTTACGAGAAGCATGGAATAAGGGAATACTGGATAGTTCTGCCCGGTGAAAAGGTGATTGAAGTTTGGTGTTTGAAGAAAGGCAAGTATGTCCTTCACTCTGTGGCTGTAGAAAAGGGTGAGGTTAAATCCTGTGTTCTAAAAGGTTTCAAACTCCGGGTTGAGGAGGTGTTGAAATGAGGGAGGCCGTTGTTGAAAAACCTAAAAAGAAGGTTTGGACCTACAAAGATTACCTTCGCCTCACAGATGACAAACGGTACGAGGTCATAAACGGGAGGTTGGAGGAGATGCCGGCACCCACGCCTTTGCATCAGAGGATACTTATAGGGATCTTGGCGAGATTCTTCCCTCCCCTATAGACGTAGTTTTGGGAGATAGGTACGTTCTTCAGCCAGACTTAGTCTTCATATCTAAGGAAAGGCTTGGTATAATCGGCGAGAAGGCCATAACGGGATCTCAGGACTTGGTGGTTGAAATAATACTTCCTGCAACGGTCGGGATATATTCTACAACTCCGCCTTCCCCCTGCAAGAGGGGACCTTCCCTCAGTTCCTCAAAACCTTGCCCGTGTTCAGCATGTGGATTATGCGCTGCTGGGTCTTCTCGGTGCCGCAAAGCCTCAGGAAGGCTTCCCTCTCAAGGTCAAGGATGTCCCACTCGTCCAACTCCATGCCGTAGGGGACGTCCCCTCCCGTCAGTACCTTGGCCACCTGCTCGGCTATGAAGGCGTCGTGTTCGGTTATCCACCTACCCTCAAGCATGTTGTATATGAGCATCTTGAGGTAGCCGAAGCCGGACCTCCCGGTGACCTTTATCTTCTTGGGGACGGGGGGCTGGAAGCCGGTGCGGGCCATCCGCAGGGCGGTCTGCTTGGCCTCGTAGATGAGGAGGTCCTGGTTGTAGGTGACGCCGTCCCCCTCGCGGAGGTACCTGTACTTCTTGGCCTCATAGGCGCTCATGGAGACCTTCGCCATCCCGATGGTCAGGAGGGCCTCCTTCAGGTAGGGGTACGGGTCCCCCTCTCCCCTCTCCATGGCGTCCTGGGTCCAGCGTATCAGCATCTCCTTCGTGCCACCGCCGGCCGGCAGGAGTCCCACGGCCACCTCCACCAGGCCCATGTAGGTCTCGGCTGCCGCCTGCGCCCTGTGGGTGTGCATAACGAACTCCGTACCGCCGCCGAGGGTCCGTCCGAAGGGGGCGGCGACTATGGGCTTCTCAAAGTACTTCAGGGCCATGGAGGTCTTCTGGAACTCCCGGACCATCATATCCAGCTCCTCCCACTCCTCCTCGGCTATGGTCTGGAGGATGAGGGCGAGGTTGGCTCCGGCGGAGAAGTGGCGTCCCTGGTTGCCGATAACGAGGGCGTCAAAGTCGCTGCGCACCTTCTCAAGGCTCTGGTGGATCATCTGGATGATTCCGGGGCCTATGGCGTTGGCCTTGGTGTGGAACTCAAGGAGGGCCACTCCGTCCCCCAGGTCTATCAGGCTGGCCTCGTTGTTCTCCATCACCACCTTACCGGCGTTCTTCAGGTACTTGAGAACGATAACGCCCTTCGGCAGCTCCTCCGGTACGTAATCCTTTCTGGTGAAGTCAAAGTAGAGCCTGCGGGTAGGCTCCTGAAGGTAAAAGCTTTCCTTACCAGCATCAAGCAGAGCCTGAACGTTCTTCGGCACCTCCCGCCCTTCCTCCGTTATCCTCTGGACGAACTCCTTAACTCCTACGGCGTCGTAGGTCTCAAAGGGGCCGAGGCGGAAGTTGAAGCCCCACTTTATGGCGTTATCAACGTTGAGGATGTCGTCGGCTATCTCCGGTATGCGGTTGGCAGCGTATATGAGGTAGGCGGACAGGATCTTCCAGGCGAACTCCGCCGCCTTGTCCTTGCCGTTTATGAGGGTCTTTATCCGCTTTCCGGGGTCCTCCTCCATCAGGGCGGCCTCAACGGAGGCGAACTTGGGCTTGGTCGCCTCCCTGTACTCCAACGTCTTCCAGTCTATGACGTACTTCTTGCCGTTTACCCTCTTGTAGAAGCCAGCGCCCGTCTTGTCGCCGAGGAGACCCTTCTCCACCATCTTCAGGAGGAACTCCGGGGGCTTGAATATCTCCCGCATCTCGTCGTTGGGGGCGTTCTCGTAGACGTTCCGGGCCACGTGGAGGAGGACGTCAAGGCCCACCATATCTACGGTGCGGAAGGTGGCGGACCTCGGCCTACCCATCGCCCTACCGGTTATGGCGTCCACCTCCTCCACCGTTAGGTCCATCTCCATCATGGTGTGGATGGTGTGGAAGATGTGGAAGACGGCGAGACGGTTCCCGATGAAGTTGGGGGTGTCCTTGGCCATCACCACGCCCTTACCGAGGCGGCGCATGGCGAAGTCCCTCATAAACTCAACGACCTCCGGATCCGTCTCCTTGCCGGGGATAAGCTCAAGGAGTTTCATGAAGCGGGGCGGGTTGAAGAAGTGGGTTCCGAGGAAGTGCCTCCGGAAGTCCTCGCTCCGGCCTTCGGCTATGGCGTTTATGGAGAGACCGGAGGTGTTCGTGGAGACAATCGTGCCGGGCCTCCTGTACTTCTCCACCCTCTCAAAGAGGCTCCTCTTGATGTCTAACCTCTCAACCACGGCCTCAACGATCCAGTCGGCGTCGGCTATCTTGGGCATGTCGTCCTCAAAGTTGCCCACCGTTATGCGGTTGGCGAACTCCGGGGCGTAGAAGGGGGGTATCTTCTTCTCCTTCAGCATTCGCTGAAGGGCCATCCGTGGAAAGCGGTTGCGATCCTTCTCGTCCTTAGCGTCCTTCGGCACTATGTCCAACAGCAGCACGTCTATGCCCACGTTGGCGAGGTGGGCGGCTATCTGACTCCCCATCACTCCGGCGCCGAGGACTGCGGCCTTTCTAATACGGTACTTGCTCATTCTTGCGGGGATTATACGGCGGGAGTACGGGATGCAATCTCTCATCAGGCGGGAAGGGTTTCGGGGTATAATCAAGAGTCAAGGGCCTGTAATAGTAGAAGGGCGTTTTCTATAGGATTATGGGTGAATTTGGGCAATCTTTTATATCTCACTACGTAGTTGCCATAAAGGCCACGGAGGATGTGGGTTAAGGTGTAGTAATCGGTCAGAGATGCGAGGAATAGGAAGATAGCAGAGATGATAAGCAGTAATATTGCTAAAAAGTGATGGAGGCGAATATAGATAACCGAAAAGGACAACATAACAAAGGACAGGGAGCGTAGGAATATGAAGAACCCTATCGTCCTATCGGCCATTTTTACGGAAGATCGCATTAGATCCTTATCTTTGGCGTACCTGTGAATGCACATAATGAGGGATGAAGCTTCATAGAACTCCTGCGACTTAATGGTGGTCGGAATTATCCGGCAGAAATACGAGTTTATATCTCCGCATACAAGAAACTTAGACAAAAATTTGTGTATTATGCGATACTTAAACATCCGCACTATCGGGGTGAGGGTAAAGCCCATTACATTCAGGACCAACCCCACAGGTATGCTTAGGGGAACAAGCGTCAGCAGGGCTACAGTTATGAGCCAGACTCCTATTCCACCGCTTATAATTCTGCTCAAAAAATGGCTGATTTGATCATCAAAGAGAGGATAGGAGAGAAAGGCGATTACGAGCATCAGGGCGTACCCCGAAAGGCCATCGGCAAGGGTTATCCGGTAGTCAAATCCCTCCCCCGATATGAATTTTTCGGGCCTTACGTCCATTTGTGGGAATATTATAGGGGCGTCGGACTGCCTGAACTTGTGGTATCCTCTACAGCCGCCCGTATAATGCAGGCGTGTCTGCGGAGGATCCTGCTGGCCGCTCGTGGATCTTAGAAAACTACGAGATCCCGCCCGATACGGCGGACGAGATTGAGAGGTTCCTATCCCGGAATCCGGAGGTCCGGGAGGTTCTCAAGGAGGCCCCTTTCTACATCCGCCGCATAGTCGGGAACTATCCTCTGTTGTTGGAGCTGGTGAGGGAGCCGGAGGAAGACTGGGAGGAGCTTTTTGTGGTGGTGAAGACGGATCTGGATGTGGAAGAGGCCCTGGAGCTGGATGACCGCATCTTTGACCTCTGGTTCAAGGACGCCATGCGGAAGGTCGTAGGGAAGCTGGAGATAACCGTAAGGTAGAATGGCGTTCAGATGGGAGGAATACTTTGAGTTAGCGAAAAAGATAAAAGAAACTTTCAAGGGGGAGGCCGCACGGCGGACCGTTATAAGCAGGGCCTATTATTCTATGTTTTGCCTTGCGAGGGATTGTATCAGTCTCAAAAATTGGGAATATGACGTTCATAGGACGGTTATAGAAAGATTGAAGAACAAGGGGGACAATCGCTTTAGAAAAGCGGGTAGAAATCTTGATGAACTTAGAAAACTAAGAATAATTAGCGATTACAAAACGGATAAAAACGGATAGAGAAATAACCGAAAGTGATGTCATGCGCGCTCTACTACTTGCGGAAAAGACATACAATCTCCTCGTGCAGGTATGTCCAAACCTAACACGGGGACGTTCTGACTCCTGACACTCCTTCCCTCTTAAAATCCCCTCCATGCCCTTCCGTAATGAGTCCCTCTTCAGCAACTATTACCTCAGGAACAGATTACCGGGAACGGAGTTCTGGCGGGTTCCTGTTGAGGATGCCCGGAAGCGTGCCGAGGAACTTTACAGGGAGATAGAGGAGTACGGGCCGGAGAACCTGAACGAGGCCCAGATTGAGGAGCTTTTCATCCGTCCTATGCTTAAAGACGTTCTCGGATGGTACTTCTTACCTCAGGCCCAAACCCGGATTCAGGGGCGGAAGCGTCTTCCCGACTACTCTCTCTTCCCTACGGCCAGCGACCTGAAGGAGGCTGTACGCCTCCAGAATACGGACCCCATAAAGGGTTTCTCCCGTGCCAAAGCGGTGGCCGAAGCCAAGGCGTGGGGTGTTTCTCTGGATGTAGGTTCCCGCAGTGAGGCCACCCCCCACTTCCAGATGATACACTACCTTACGTGGCTGCCCGTGAAGTACGGGATACTGACGAACGGAGAGGTCTGGAGGTTGTACGTAAAGGGTGTGAATGTGGGAGCGAAGACGTACTACGAGGTCTCCTTGAAGGAGGCCCTTGAGAGTGAGGATAACTTCAGGTACTTCTACCTCTTCTTCCGCAGGGACGCCTTTATAGAGGTGGCGGGAAGGCCGGCCTTCGTTGAGTTCGTAAGGCAGGAGAGCGACCACTACGCCGTTGAGCTGGAGAGGGACCTGCGGAGCGTCATATACGACAGGTGGTTGGAAGAGACGGCGAAGGCCATATACGAGGAGGCCAGAGATAGCGACCCCGACGCCGTTTATGAGGCCACCCTTCTGCTCCTGTTCCGCCTCCTCTTCATTGGGTACGCAGAGGCGAGGGGCATACTCCCCGCCCGCGAAGGGGAACCTTACTATCGCTACAGCCTCGCCTTCCTCATAAAGGAGATATCCGACCCCTCCTACGTATCCTTTGAACACTCACGGAGGATATACCAGCGGATTCAGGACCTGTTCACCATAATAGACAGGGGAAGCAAAAACCTGCGGGTACCTCCCTACAACGGAGGACTCTTCTCCAACAGGGAGGGGATGGACGACACCTTCTCCCGTGGCCGTAGGCTCCTTGAGAGGATCTCCCTGACTGACCCCGTAGCCCGGAATATGCTCCTGAGCCTCTTCACCCGGAACGGGGAGATGGTAGACTTCTCAACCCTTGACACCCGGAGACTCGGATCAATATACGAGGGTACGACGGAGTACATCCTGAAGGTGGCCCAAGAGCCGACCGTCGTTGTCCGTACCCCGGAGGGGAACGAGTTCGTCATCGCCGAGGTTCTAATATCCCCCAACCTTGAAGTTATAAAACGCTACGCCCCCGGAGAGATATACCTGATGCGACACGACGGCTCCCGCAAAGCCTCCGGCACCTACTACACGCCCGACCCCTTTGTGCGCTACATCGTCAGGAAGGCGGTGGATATCGCCCTAAAACCCGTGATTGAGGAGATTGACAGGATCAACTTGGAAGTCTCCCAGCTCTCCCAGAGGGAAAATATCTCCGGAGACGTTAAGGACATCTACGAGAGCAGGGCGAGGGAACTCCTCTTCTCCGTAAGGGTGCTTGACCCGGCCATGGGGAGCGGCCACTTCTTAGTTGAAGCCGCCCACTACCTTTCGGAGAGGTTTATGGATCTGGCGGCGATGTACGAGATAACCGGCATATACCCGGCCATAGAGGAGCTGAAAAGGGAGATAGGGAGCGAA
>JALWZG010000031.1:6958-7192 GCA_027002825.1 Caldifarciminota bacterium | reverse complement strand
CCGACAACCCCCTTGAGGGCATAGGCTACACGGCGACGAACGCACGGGGGCTTGAGAGTACGGACCTAATAGAGGCCTTCGCAGGCCTGAAGTACGGCCCGGCATCGCTCCTTATCGGTCGCCAGAGATTCGCCTACGACGAACACAGGCTCGTCGGCACGTTTGACTGGTCCAACGTCGGAAACTCCTACGATGCCGTAAGGGGCGTTTTGGATTTCGGTCTCCTCAAAGCCG
>JALWZG010000031.1:0-6948 GCA_027002825.1 Caldifarciminota bacterium | reverse complement strand
TGGCAGAAGGTCCGGTTGAACTTCCGACCGGTTCGGACGTCTCCTCCAACCTCTACGGCCTTCACACAACGGTAAAGCTAAAAGGTGAAAATTACGGCTTCTCCGCATCCCCCTACGTTTTCATCTTGGACGACAGGGCCAGATCAAGCGCCGGGGGTATAGGCTACCCTGAGCGACGGGTCATAGACACGGTAATAGACTGGGGTTGGGGATGGGTTGATACTATATGGACAACTGTAGATCCCCAACCCGCAAAGATATACTCACCGGGACTGTACCTGAAGGGTTCTCTGAAAGCCGGTCCGATAAAGCCCTTCTTCGCGGGTGAATTCACCTACCAGACCGGAAACGCCTGGGCTTATAAGATGAACGCCTTTGCCGGTTTCGGGCGCCTCGGTGTTAAGCTGGTCCCTCAGGAGGGTATGTTCCTCTCCCTCTTCGTGGAGTACGACATGGCGAGCGGTAGGGACACTTTCCTTGATGTGAGAAAGGACAGCGTGCGCAGGACCCCCTACAACTTCTTCCCCACCAACCACGTACATTACGGCTACGGAGACCTCTTCTCGTGGAAGAACCTGAAGGCCCTCCGTATAAACCTCTCCGGAGGCTACGGGCCCGTCGTTCTGAAACTTGACTACTATAACTTCTCCCTTTACAGCAAGTACGACAACTGGTATCACGCCGGTCAGGGGATATTCTTCTCGCCCACGTCCGCCTACCATCCGGACACTCTGGCCAAGCTCTCATCCTCGGCCGGAAACGAGATAGACCTTACGGTTATACTGAAGTTCTCCAAGAGGGCCAGGCTGATGGGCGGCCTTTCCTACTTCTCACCCGGTGAGATAATCCGCAGGTACTACAGCAACGACCCCGACGTTAAAATCTCCGCCATGAGGTGGTTTTTCACGCAGTTTGTGATAAACTTTTAAAAGGAGGTGAGTATGAAGAAGTTCTTGGCGCTTTCTTTGGTGGGCATGGCCGTAGTCCTCCTGGCTGCGGGTAAGGGCATAGACGAGAAGCTCGCCGCAAAGGGCGAGAAGCTCTGGACGAAGAAGGGGTGCAACGCCTGTCATACCATAGGCAAGGGCAAGCTCGTGGGACCGGACCTGAAGGGCGTGACCGAAAAGAGGGAGTACAAGTGGCTCATAGCCATGATAGTAAACCCCGACAGCATGCTCAAGTACGACCCCATAGCCAAAGACCTCCTGAAGCAGTACGGCGTCCCCATGACGGACCAGAACGTGAGCGTGGAGGAGGCCAAGGCCATCATAGAGTACATAAAGAGGGAGTCCGCCAAGTGAGGGAAGGGGGCCGGAGGGCCCCCTCTCAGCGCACAACTATCCGGTGGTTTTTCCCGTCTATTCTCAGGAAGAACACCCCTTTGGGTAGGAGGTACGATTCCTTGAAGCGCGCTAGAAGGCGTCCGTTTACGCCGTATATCACGCCTTCATCGGCCAACACCCTGCGGCCAACCAGACGGAAGGGCTTTACACATCCTTTTTCCGAAAGTCCGGTCGTGATACCCTTACCCTCAAGGAGGAAGTTGTCAAAGGCAGCACCCCATCCGTAGTTGTTCAGCTCATCCACCCACTGGATCCTCATCTGGAAGCTATCCTTTCCTGCGGCCATACCCGTAAGATATATGACCTCATGCCCCGCCGTGTCAGGCCCTGCCTTATCCGGGAGGTTGTAGTACGATGCCACCCTCGTCCAGAGCGTCCAGTTGGGGAATTCCCAAAACCTTACCTCAACGAAGAGACTGTCGTACCAGTCCTCATATGCAAAATCGTAAGAGAGACGCAAATCGGTGTTCCCTCCTATCCAAACCGTAGGTGAGACGGCAACCTCTACGCTCTGTGAATAACCGCTTGCGGCATCGTCGTAGCAAAGTACCTTTGTGCTGAAGTATCCCTCAAGGTCGTCGTTGTTGTACCCACTTATACAATCGCTGCTGTTGTTGGCCGTGGACCACAGGTTGCTGTCGTAGTTTATCAGCTCATAGGCGGACCACCCACCTGGGAGGGAGGGCGGTGATGTACCCTCAAAATCCTCGGACCACACGACGGTCCAGCTCTGCGCTACCGCAATCCACAACATGACACCAATATTATAAGGGAGATTTTACGTTTTCACTTCAGCCCCTCTTCCACATCCTCCAGGGCCCTTGAAGCCCCCATAATCGTGGTTGCGGCCGTTATTACGAGGACAAAGGCGGTGAAATAAAGGTTGAACTTCAGAACGTCGGGTTGCCATGCGAAGAACCTGAGGGCTGCAAAGACCGGTGGGACCGTGATGATCCAGGCCAAAACGGCGTATATAACGGAGAGGAGTATGTAGGGATATCTGAGGCGTAAGGGGGATACGCCGGCGAGTCGCATGATTTCTATGAGATTCTTTCTGTTATGCACAACGAACCTGACCGTGTAAAAGGAAACGAGGAGGTTTATCGTGAAGGATATGAGGAGGACGGCAACGTTTAATCCCAGAAGTACACCGAAGAAGGTTTGGGCGGTCTCCAACCAGTCCCTTCCAAAATACACGCCGGAGACCCCCTTGTAGGCCTCTATTTCACGGGAGAGCAGGGAGAGGTATTCCACGTCCCTCCAATGTTCCTTTGGGTGAACCCTGACAACGGTCGTGAAGACGTCATCTCCGAGCCTTTCAAGCACATCTTTCAGCTGTGGGTAGTGCATGAGGAACTCCTCCTTCGCCTTTTTCTCATCCACGACTTCAACCCTTTCAACCCCTCCGAGGAGACCCAAAAAGTCCGTTAAATGCTTCACATCCGTTTTTGGGAACACCTCTACACGCACGTTTTCCCTTATCTGTGAATAGGTTTTGTGTGAAAAGAAGGCCAGGTTCCCCACCGCTACGAGCATCAGGATCGATAGGGTTATTCCGAGGACGGCGAAGGCGCTCCTGTAAGAGGCGGTCATGAAGGATTTAAACGCTTCCTTCATCCGCGAAGCTCCTGAGGATCTCTTCGGCTATCTTCACCATGCCCTCCTCGTGAAGGGCGTTTATTATGTAGGAGGCCGGTTTAACACCGGATATTATAACCGATATACGCACCCTTTCGTTCATGTCCGACTTACCCTGAGCGAAATCCCCGAATTTCACGTAGGGGGATTTACCGCTTGCTATGATCTCGTTTTTGATGTAGTTCACAAAGGTCTTCTCCATCTCCCAGGTCAGGTGCTTGCCGCTGTGGAAAAACCCCACCAACAGGTGTCTTGCACCGCTGAAGCTGTTTATAGACAGGTGGGTTTTACGGTCGTTTATCTCCCTGTAAATCCTGTCTATGTCCTGCGCACTGGGGATGTCAAACGTGGATATGAAGGCGAACTTGGATATGTTCATCTCCGTCTGGCGGTCGGGCATTTTCAGGGCTTTCTGTATATCGTTGAAGTCAAGGTTGGGAACGCCGTAATCCTCGCTTATGTCAAGGATCGTCATTATGGAGTTCGCGACGTACTTGTCGGCGAGGTTGTAGGCCTCGGATATGGGAACGGTGGGATCCACTATGCTCTGGTTGTTGATGACCACCATGGAGTCCAAGATGGAGTAGAACTCGGCCAACCCTCTTCGGGCTATCCTCGTCTTCTCACCCTCCTCCATCTCCTCCGGGTATATGAGAATCCCCATTATCACCGCCTCTGGGAAGTTTTCCCTCAACCACTCGGCGAGGACGGGACCGGCTCCCGTTCCCGTCCCACCACCCAGGCCGGCCACGAGCATGATCAGGTCGTAATCCTTTTCATCGGAGTGTTTTAAGATGTTCAACTCCCCCCTTTCTATGGCCTTGAGGGCGAGTTCCCTGCCCTTGTCCGGATCGGAGCCCGCTCCTCTTCCCTTGGGACTGAGGTGTATGGGGATAACGGGATTTCTCAGGTGGTTTAGGTTTTGCCTGTCCGTGTTCGCCGCGTAAATGTCTATGTCATACTTGAGGTTCCCTTTAACCTTGTCGACTATGTTGCACCCCGCTCCTCCTATCCCCAGAAGCAGAATCTTCGTGTCAAGCTCCCTTTCCATTTCCGCCTCCTTGGTTTATTCCATGCCCAAGAGCTCCTTCTTTATGAACTTCACCACCTTCTCCTTCAGACCCCCACCCAACCTCTTGCTGCCGTTTCTTTTCTCCTTCATACCCACAACGCGCTCCCTTATGACGTCCTGCAAACCGTAGAAGACAAGCCTTTGCGGGTTTAGATCCTTGGGCATTATGGGGGCCGGAAAGTTGGCGTCGTTGAGGTACCCTACGATCCTCCTGTAATACGAAAGCCCTCCCGAGATGCTGAGGGTGTAAGGTTGGTATCCGTCTCCGGCGGTCATCTTCAGGACCTCAGGTCGCTTTAAAAAGGAGATTATGGCGTTTTTCAGGATGTTTTCAACTATCGTCGTGTCTATCTTCCTTCCCGATACGGGGATCTCCTGCTTACCGGTTTTCAGGTACTCCCTTAGGACGAAGAAGGCGTCCTTACTCGGAAGACTGAGCATGCTTATCATCTTCTGGACTATGTGGTAGCCTCCGAAAGGGTGTTCGTAATAGCTCTCCAGGCGGCTCTTGTTGAGCTTCATTATGCGGAAGGAGGTGTGTCCAAAGTCTATGTGGAAGTGTATGTCCCCTATGTTGAAACTCCTTATACCCAACGCGGAGTAAACGGGTGAGCTGTAAATCCCAAGCAGCTCTATGTTGTATCCCTCCGGGCTTTCGTTGTAATCCCCAAAGACGTCTATGAGGTTCTGGTAAAGTTTGGGTTTGGCGAGGACGGCTGCGGCCTCACCCCTGAGGATGTCTCCCCTTATCCCCCAAGGATCCTCCGTTTCAAGGGCTTGGCCGTCCTGCATTATGGAATACCTTGATATTCCGAAGTAAAGGATACCACTTCTCTCACCTCCGATTATCTTGTCCTGCAGCTCCCTGTGAAGCTTTTCTATATGATCCTGCTGGACCCTTTTACCGTTGTCCGGGGGGATGGAGATCTCGTGCATGGTGGTCTTGAAATAGCTCTTCAGGTGGACGGCGACTACGACAGGTACCTCGCCACTTGTGTCCAAGGAGAAGGCCTTGAAGATGTTCTCCAAGGTGGTGTGGAGGGTTTGCATGAGCTTCCGCATGTTCGTCACGTACCCTTCAAAGCCCTCGGTGGGTACCTCAAGGACGTTACCCACCCAATCCTCTCCCAACACGGTGGCCTTCGTGGTGAAGGCCCCCAAATCTATGGCTATGATACCCTTACCTGACGATTTCAATTTCAACCTCCAGTTCTATACCGAAAACCTTGAAAACGCGCTCCCTGACGTGGTCTATCAACCTTATGGCATCGTCCGCCGTTCCCCCCTCGTTTATAAAGAAGTTGGCGTGTTTCTCGGAAACCCTCACACCCCCTATGCGGAAACCCTTCAACCCCGCCTCCTCTATCAGCTTTCCGGCGTATCCTCCTGGAGGGTTTTTGAACATGCAACCGGCCGTTTTCTCCTTCCACGGCTGGGTTTTTTCCCTATAGCGGATGAACTCCTCCATTTTTCCGAGGATTCTCCTCGGATCATCCTCCGTGAGGGAAAACTTGGCCTCAACGAGGATACCCATGTCGGGCAGGGCGGACGTCCTGTAGGAAAGGGATAGGGAATCACCCCCAACTACCTTGATTTCACCCTCCTCGTCCACCACATAGGCCTCCTCAAGGATATCCTTGATCTCGCCCCCGTGGGCACCGGCGTTTTTCGCAACACCCCCTCCAACCGTTCCGGGAACTCCCACGAGGTACTCAAAGCCACTCAGCCCCTCTTCGGCGAGTTCTCGCGCCAGCTTTGGAAGCGGTTCTCCGGCCATCGCGTACACATACGTTCCGTTTATCCTCTTCCCCCTCAGTCTCAACAGTCTGATCACAACACCGTCGTATCCAGCGTCGGAGACCAAAACGTCCGATCCGGCTCCAAGGGGCAGGACCCTGAGGTTTCTTTCACGGGCAAACCTGATACCCTCTACCACATCTTCAACGGTCTGGGCGTCCAAGAAATAACGGGCGGGACCTCCAAGGCGGAAGGTCGTATAGGGCGCGAGGGGTACGTTCTCCCTGATCGTCAAGACCATGAACGAGAAATTATAGAGCAGGCAAGCGTATGAGTAGGGAACTGAGACACGGATATAATTTGCAACTTTTTTATCGCCAATTTCCGCAAGTCCGCTTTAAACTTAAAGTTTTGGATGTATAAAGCGATGCACCTATCGGGAACAACATCAAAAAACCTACCAGATTGCATAATAAACGATAAATACATCTCCACCACTTTGCAAGAACACCTGCTCCTGTCAGTCCATCTATTATACGGTGAAAAACGGACCCTTTGCACCCCGAACGTACCCCCGCATCAGATCGGTTATGATCCTGTGCACACTCCTGTACTCCGGACCTATTACGGCGACGGCGTAGTGGAATGCCCTGTTCGTCCTCAAGAACTCCCCAAGCCTCTGGACGTTGTGGTCGTAGCCATCGCGGGCGTCCTCTACGCTCTCAAAGGCCATCCTGAAGACCTTCGCTCCCCTCACCCTGACGTAGTGGCCGTAGGGGTGGTCGCTCTGGAAGTCGTACTTGCCAACCACCTGTGCGAGCATGAAGGTGTGTTCCCCAGCGTACTTGGGGACGAGGACGTAGTCCCCCTCCTTGGCGGTCAGAAGGGGCTTGAGTATCTCAAACCTGCGGAGGACGTACCTGCGGTTGAGGGAGGGGTCGGACCTCAAAGCGGCCTCAAGGTAGGCCTTCTCCCCCCTCCTGAGATCCTCCCATCCCCACCCCTGCCAGAGTACCCCTCTCTCCCCTACCGCCCTCCTGATATACTCCACATCCTCGTAGTTTATACGCCATACGAAGACTATACGGCTCTTGCGGAAGGAGATCTTCATCCTCGTCAGGGCTTTCCGGCTTATCCCGTAATTTTTCAGGATCTCCT
>JALWZG010000030.1 GCA_027002825.1 Caldifarciminota bacterium | reverse complement strand
CTCCTCCAGTACCTTTTCGTAGGCCTCCGCCTCTGGCAGGTCTATCGCCCTCCTTACGGGGAGGCGCCCGGTGTAGGTCCTCCTCCCGGCCTTCAGCCTCCCAAGGCTCACGGGCAGCACCTCGTCCCCGTACAGGACCACCAACCACCTTATGGGCCTTATGAAGGTGAGGCCGGAGTCGTCCCACCTCATCCTCTTGGGGAGCGGCACCGTCTTAACGTACTCCTCCAACAGCCCCTTCAGTACGTCCTTGAGATGCTCACCCCCACTCTTCACCTTTACGGCGACGTACTTCCCCTTCCCCCTTTCAACTACGTACGCGTCTTCGGGCCTCGCCCCCACGCTCTCGGCGAACTTTACGAGGGCGACCGTGGGTCTGCCCTCTAAGTCGTAGGCCACCTTGACGGGAGGCCCCACCTTCTCCACCTCAACGGTCGCACTTACGGGGGAGACCTCAAGGAGGGCCGACAGGCGGCTCGGTGTGGCGAAGTACCTGCCGTTGCCCACCGCGAACCCCTTCGCCTTTAAATTATCCTTCAAAAATTTCAGGAGATGGGAGGCCGCTCCCTCCTGAACGAAAGCCGGTATCTCTTCGCATCCCAATTCTACCAAGAGCCGTCTCACGAGTGGGGATTTTACACCCGTCCCGTATCGCTCCACGCCCCTTTGGGCGTTCCCCAGTATAATAGCCGCTTATGGCGAAGAAGCTCTCCGTGTTGAGGACCCAGAGAAGGCAGGAGCGTAGGCGTTTGAGGAACCTCCGCTGGAAGAACCTCTACCGCGCCCTCCGTAAGAGGTTCAGGAAGGCAACGACGGTTGAGGAGAAGGAGAGGCTCCTCCGGGAGCTGTACTCCACCCTTGACAAGATGGCCCAGAGGAGGATATTCCACCCCAACAAGGCGGCCCGTCTGAAGTCCAAGTTCACCCGGTACTTCAGGGAGTTCGCCCAGACGCAGTCCTGATGCAGGAGTTCTTGGACTACATCTTAGATCACTACAGACGTCCGAGGCGTCGGGGTGAGATTGAGGGGGCGGACGTCGTCCTGAAGGGAGGGAACCCCGGCTGCGGGGACGTGGTGATAATATACCTCAAAAGGGAGGAGGACGGGAGGCTCCGGGTGTCCTTTACGGGGGAGGGTTGCACGGTCAGTCAGGCCTGCGCCTCCATCATCTGCGAGGCGGCGGACGGTAAGACCCCAGAGGAGATCCTCTCCCTGGACCACACCTTCCTTGAGGAGAGGGTAGGGCCGAACATAATGCGGAGCCGCTTCAAGTGCGCCACCCTCGCCCTGGACACCCTCAAGGCCGCCGTCAGGAGCCTACCATGAGGCGACTCCTACCCTTGGTTGCCCTTCTACTTCTGGCGGGGTGCGGAGGGGGGAAGAAGGACACCGTGGTCCTCTCCAACGTACCCATGTACTCCGTAGCCCTTGACCTGTGCGACTCCTGCGATTACTACGTCATAGTCAGGGGCGCTGGCCACATGCACACCTACGAGCCCACCCCCAAGGACCAGGTGATGGCCACCTCCTCCTGCGCCTTCTTAAGGGTCAAGAGGTTGGACGAGTGGGCGAGGGAATGGAAAGGCACCGTCATATCCCTACCCGACCCCCACTTCTGGCTCTACCGGGAAGGGGTGGAGACCGTGGCCGACAGTCTGGACGCCGCCCTAAGGAGGTGTCAGGCCGGGAGGTACGACACGGCCGCCCTCGGAAGGTTCAAGGGGGAGGTCAGGTCCCTCTTCTCCCCCGGTCTGAAGGGGAGGGTGTGCGCCTCCTCCTTCGCCGTAAGGCGTCTCCTGACGAGTCTTGGCTTAGAGGTCCCGTGCGTCCTCCAGAGCGAGGAGTTCCGGGAACCCTCCCCGGTGGAGGTGAGGGAGTTCCTCCGGGCGGCCGAGGAGGTGGGGGTGGTGGTTAAGGACACGGCCAACGTACTCCCCAAACTGCCGGAGGGGGTGAAGGTGATAACCCTCAACGTCCATCCCAAGTACGGGGAGAAGTACTCCGATTTTCTAAGGAGAAACGTAAAGAGGTTGGTGCGAGGCCTCAAACGTTAGGTCGTACTAGGGCCTTGAGCAGCATGTGTAAGAG
>JALWZG010000029.1 GCA_027002825.1 Caldifarciminota bacterium | reverse complement strand
GTCAAGTACCGGATGGAGAACACCCTCTACGTTAAGGTGCTGAAGGAGGAGCAAAGGGAACCAATGACGGCCGAGGCCTTCGCGAGGCTCCTCAAGGCTCTGGACGACGCCTCCTTTTCCGACGAGAAGTACGCCATAGTGAAGGAAACGGCATCCAAGAACTACTTCACGTCAGACCAGGTGCTGAAAATACTGAGGAAGTTTGACTTTGAGGAGGATAAGCTGAAGGTGGCCAAGCTCCTCTACCCCAGGGTGGTAGACCCCGAGAACTTCTTCGTCGTATACGAGGCCTTTGACTTCTCCTCATCCAAGGAGGAGCTGAGGAAGTGGGTGGAGAAGTACGACCGAACCCACGGCCGGGACAGTAAGTAGGAACGGGATCGCATCATATTGATACGGTATAATAGAGTAATAGTGCGACATACCTTTTGGTCGTACCGTCGGTCTTATACCAATTCCGTTTTAACGTGTCCTAATCCTTGGGAGGAACGTCCAGCAGATCGGGTACTGGCTTAAGGATCTGGCCATCAGTAATAAGAAAGAGGCACTTCACACGGAGACCCCCACAGAGTTGGTTCGGTATAATAGAGTAATATACCCTTATGATACCCCGTGCAGGCAACGTTGGTAGCAGCCAAACTCCTCGGCCACCATTAGGAAGAGGCGGAGCCTTTTTGATCCGTGATCAGACCAGCCCCATCTTCTCAGCGAGCGACCGGAATACCCCTTATGTTCCTACGGAAGGTTATGCTCTCAACTACCTTGACGAACCTCTCGCTGAAGAGTTCCATCTTCCCTATCTCGTCTATGAGTACGACCTTCGGGCAGAGGGGCAGGCAGGACTCAAGGATGGGCAGGACCACCTCCTCAAACCCCCTAACATCAACCCCGTACTTCCCCACCCTGTGGGGGGAGTCTATACCAACGTGGGCGAGTACGCCCTCCCTTCCCTCCGTCGTTATGACCTTAAAGCCCACCCTCCTGCCCCTCTCCCTGATCTCCTCCGTCCAGAAACCCCTGAACCTCTCCGGGGCCAGTGAGTACAGCCTCTTAACGAGGGTCGTCTTCCCTACGCCCGGCTTCCCCGTGATGAAGATCTTCAACTTCCACCAGCCTCTATCTCCCTTATGTACTCGTCCGCCATCATGGCAGCGACGGCACCGTCCGCCACGGCCGTCACCACCTGCCTAAGGAGTTTGACCCTCCCGTCCCCCGCGACGAAGAGGCCGGGAGTCTTGGTCTTGGTGTCCTCACCTACGAGGGCGAAGCCCCTCTCGTCAAGATCCACGTAGTCCTTAACGATGTCGTTCATGGGCCTTAGACCGATATAGACGAAGGCGGCGGCCACCTCAAGGAAGCTCTCCTCCCCCGTCTTGGTATCCCTCAACCTAAGGCCCTTAAGCATCTTGTCCCCCACGAACTCAACGACCACCTTGTTGAGGAGGAACTCAACGTTGGGCTTCGCCTTCATCTGCTCAACGTATATCCTCTGCGCCCTGAACTGCTCCCTGCGGTGGATGAGGTAGACCTTCTTGACGATGTTGGTAAGGTACAGACCCTCGGTGAAGGCGGAGTCCCCTCCCCCTATCACAGCCACCTCCTTGCCCTTGAAGAAGGGGCCGTCGCACACGGCGCAGTAGGACACCCCCTTACCCGTGAACTCCTTCTCTCCGGGGACGCCGAGCTTCCTCGGCTCGGCACCGGTGGCCCATATGACGGCCTTCGCCCTGAACTCGCCCTCGGTGGTCTCAAGGACGAACTTACCCTCTCCCTCCTTCCTTATGCGGGTCACCTCGGCGAAGACTATCTTCGCCCCGAACTTCTTGGCGTGTTCCTCTATCCTCCGGGCCAGCTCCGGCCCCTTTATCCGCTCTATACCGGGGTAGTTGTCCACGTCGTCCGTCACGGATATTTGGCCACCTATGGAGAGCTTCTCAAAAACGACGGTCTTTAACAGGGATCTACCGGCGTAGAGTGCGGCCGTCAGGCCGGCTGGCCCTCCGCCGACGATGGCGACGTCCCAATCGCGCTCCACGGCACTCTCACCGGAGATGTCCTCAAGCGTTATCTGAAACATAACCGGCAATTATATCGGTGTAAGGTTCAGGGG
>JALWZG010000028.1 GCA_027002825.1 Caldifarciminota bacterium | reverse complement strand
GTACGTGAGGGTGGGGGGGAAACTCCTCTACGAGGTTTCAGTTGATGTTTTTAAACTCGCAGGTGTTGAGGATGTGGTTCTGGTACTTCCCCCCGGAGAGAAAACCCACAGGAGGGATGTGAGGGTGGTCGCGGGAGGGAAGGAGAGGATGGACTCGGTTTACAACGGCGTAAAGGCTGTCAGAAATCCTTATGTCCTCGTCCATGATTCGGCGAGGGCAAACTTATCACTTGAGGTGGTACGGAGGGTTATAGAGGCGGAGGGGGATGTGGTTCTACCCGCGATAAGACCCCCAGACTCCGTTTTTTATTCCGGAGGTTACGTCAACAGGGATGAGGTCCTCCTCGTCCAAACCCCCCAGAGGGTCAGGAGAGATCTGCTCTTGAAGGCCTACGGGTCCGCCAAGGAGAAGGGTAGGGTGTATACGGATGAGGGTAGCCTGATAATGGGTGAGTTGGGTATAGCGCCCGTTTTCGTTGAGGGGGAGAGGTGGAACTTCAAGATAACCTATCCGGAGGACATAAACGTCTTCAGGAGGTTGAAGGAGATGAGAAAGGTTCTCTTCGGCTACGATGTTCACAGGCTTGAAGCGGGGAGGAGGTTTTACCTTGGGGGTGTTGAGATTTCTAACAAGATCGGGCCTGTGGGACACTCCGACGGCGATGCCCTCCTGCACGCCGTTGTGGACGCCCTCCTCTCCTTTTTGGGTATGGGTGATATAGGAACGGTCTTTCCCGACGATGATCCGAGATGGAAAGGTGTCAGGAGTACGGTTTTCTGTGAGGAGGTTATGAAGGTTTTGTCCGAGAGGGGGTTAAGGGTTTCCGGTATTGATGCGACGGTCATCCTTGAGAGGCCGAGGCTTGCACCGTTTAAGGGAAAGATCGTTAAAAGTTTGTCCGGGCTTTTCGGCGTTCCCGAGGAAAACGTTCTTTTAAAGGCCAAGTCCGGGAACGGGCTGTATCCGGATAGGGTTGAGGTGTTTTCAACAGTGGAGGTGGTGGGGTATGAGGTTTAAAACTGTAGCCGTTATGCTTGCGATCTGGGCGGCCGCGTTGCTCCTGAAGCTCCCCCTTTATACGAGCAAACCCACCTTCACACACGACGGCGTTATTGCGGTTGTGGAAGCGGCTGGCAACATGGGATATTACAAGGAAATCGTGGAGAGGAACGAGGCGTGGAGGGCGTGGGAAAGAGCCGGCATAAGGAAAACGGAGGTCTTTAAGGTTAAACCTTTTGCATTCTCCCAAATAGCAAAAGATCTGGCCTCAACCGACATACACCCTCCCCTTTACTTCTGGCTTTTGAACGTACCCTTATCTTTCACAGGTGTGGGCATACTCCCTCCGATACTGCTCAACGAATTTCTCCTGCTACTTCAAATGTTCCTGCTCTTATTCCTCGCCGAGATGCTGTTGGGTAGAAGATTGAGAACAGGAGAGGCATCTGCCCTTGCTATTGTCTTTTTGACTTTGCCCGGGAACCTCATTCTTCTCACGGAGGCGCGCCAGTACCTCCTCCTCAATCTCCTGTCCGTGGCCCTTGTGGTGGCCTCCCTCAGGAAAGGAAAAGCCGGATGGATGCTGGTCGTCCTGTTTGCCTTCCTCGGATTTTTAACCCAGTACATCTTTTATATGGTGGTTCTAAGCGTCGCCGTGTATTATCTTCTCCTGAGGGATTTCAAAAGGGTCTTCGGATTTCTCACCGCCTCCGCTCTGGGTTTTGCACTATCCTTCTACGTTTTTCCCCATTTCTTTGACCAGACAAAGGTTCTTTCGCAGATGAGGGGACACGTCGGTCCCAGTCTGGAAAATCTGAAGTTTTTAAAATGGCTTGTGGCCGGTTTCTTTGAACCTTTCCTCGGGATGAGAGGGGATGCGCTCCTTCAGATATATACCGTATTTCTGGTCTTGGTATGGGCGTATATCTTCTTTGCATCTTTCAGGAGGTTAAAGGTTGTTCTCCACCCGATTTTTGTAATTCCGGTGGTCGTTTTGACCGTATCCACCCTTCAACACCTGACAGGTATATCGCCGCCCCTTGCCACGGGTGTCAAGTACGCGCCCACCCTTCTGGCCTTTGTGGCTCTGGCCGTCTGGATGCTCCTGCCTGAGAAAAGGTTTAAGGTTTCATGGATTTCTATCGCCATCCCATCAACACTTCTGATTTCAATCCTCGGGAACCTAAGCGATTACAGGAGGGAAAGGGAGGCTCTCTCTCTTTTAAAAGACGCCCCGAGGGTTCTGGCGGATCAGTACCACAGGGGTATAACGCTCAACCTCCTTTACGCCCTTGAAGATTCCACCCTCATAGGTGTTCATAAATACCCGAGGTCCCTGGACGTGGCCGAAAATCTCTCCGGCAGGTTCGTCTATGCCAATATCGGTTTCCACGCCTCTATAAGGGTCAGCAGGGAGGATCTTGAAAGCAGGGGGATAAGGATCCTAAAAGAGAGCGAAAGTTTTGCCAAGTTCTTCCTGTGTGAAAAATGAACGTCTGCGTGATGAAGTTCGGAGGTAGCTCCGTCGCAACCCCTGAGAGGATAAAGGCGGTGGCAGATATAATTAAGGAAAAGATCGGAAGTTGTTTGCCCGTCGTTGTGGTCTCGGCCATGGGCAGGACGACGGATGATCTCTTGAGGCTGGCCTACAGGGTTTCAAGGAATCCGCCTCCGAGGGAGATGGACATGCTCCTGACGGCCGGTGAGCGCATATCCATGAGCCTCCTCTCCATGGCCCTGCACGATAAGGGCGTAAGGGCGGTTTCCCTGACGGGTTCTCAGGTTGGGATAATAACCGAGGATAGGTTCAACAGGGCGAGGATCCTGGAGGTGAAACTGTACAGGGTGCTTGACGCGTTAAGGGAGGGTAAGGTCCCGGTGATCGCCGGATTTCAGGGTGTGAGCCTGAGCAAGGAGATAACCACCCTCGGAAGGGGTGGAAGCGATCTGACGGCCGTGGCTCTGGCCATATCCCTTGGAAGGGTGAGATGCGAGATTTATACGGACGTTGACGGGGTTTACGCCCTTGACCCCAGGAGGTATCCGGATGCCCTTAGGTACGAACGTATGGACCACAGGATACTGGCGGAGATGTCCTCATCGGGTGCGAGGGTGATGCACTCAAGGGCTGTGAACCTCGCGGCCAAGTACAACCTTCCCTTCCTTATACTCTCATCCTACGAGCCGGAAAAGGGAGGAACGCTGGTGGAAAGGAGGGAACACTTAGAAAGCCCCGGTGTTAAGGCCATAACCACGTCGGATGTCGTGATGTTGGACGTTGAGGGAAAAAGGGGAGTGCCTGTTCTCCTTGAGATGTCAAAGGAGGTCAGGGTTTTGAACTTTTCACACGATGCCACGGGCAGCCATCTCGTCTTCTACATCCCCAGCGGGGACAAGGAACGCGCCGTTAAGGTCCTCAACTCCTTGGGTGTGAACTACAGGTTGAGAGAGGGGTTTTCGGCCATATGCGTAATAGGGTGGGGTGTGGGAACGAGTCCGGAGATAACGGAGGCCATACTCTCCATCCTCGGCTGGGAGCATATCTTCATGATGGGGGTCTCCGACACAAAGGTGTGTTTTGTGGTTGAGAGGGAGAGGGAGGAGGAGCTGGTGAAAAACCTCGCGGCGAAATTCGGCCTCATCAAGCGTCCTTAGAATTCCCCGCATGCTCTCATCCTTCTCCGAGATCCGAAGGGAGGCCGCAAGGACAAGCGGAAAGGTTTTGGGAGTGCCTTGGGGGGTTGACGATTATTCCCTCAGGGCATCCCTGAAGGCTGTCAGAATGGGGCTTGTTGAGAGGGTTTTCATATACGCCAGACCGGAGGACGTTGGGGATACACCGGAAGGCGTGGAGGTTGTGGCGGCCGAAAGCCCCGAAGCCGCGGTGGAGAGGGTGGTTAGAGATGCATCCTCGGGCAGGGTGCATGTCATAATGAAGGGCTTCCTGAAGACGGGTGTCCTCCTGAAGGCCGTCCTGAACAGAACCTGGGGGCTGAGGACGGAGAGGATAATCTCGGATATCCTCATAGCAGAGGATCCGGCCTCGGACGGGGAGAAGCTCGTGGGGATGACGGACGGGGGTGTGAACGTCCTGCCCACTGTTGAAGAGAAGGTTCAGATAGTGCAGAACGCCATAGACGTCTTCAGGGTTCTGGGATACAAAAGACCCAGAGTGGCCCTCCTCTCGGCCGTTGAGTACACAACCGAAAAGATCCCCTCAACCGTTGAGGCGGCGGAGGTGGTTGAGAGGTACAGAAGGGGTGAGATAAAGGGGGGTGTGGTTGAGGGCCCTCTGGCTCTGGACGTGGCCGTTTCCGAAGTGGCCGCCAGACGCAAGGGCCTGAAGGGTGAAGTGGCGGGCAGGGCGGATATACTCGTTGTTCCGAACATAGAGGCCGGAAACATCCTCGGAAAGGCGTACACCTACTACGCGAAGGTACCCGTCGGACACGTGATCGTAGGCGCAAAGGTGCCCGTCCTCATCCCCTCAAGGAACGAAAGCGATGAGGACAAGCTGAACTCCATCTCCCTCGGCGTTTTAATATCCGAAGCCCTCTTAGAATTCAAGCCATGAAAAGGAAAAAGTGGCCCGTTTTCCTGCCGTACGATGGGGATACGTGGCCCGACGGTTATCCCATGAGGTACAGGCCTTACGTGAAAAAGATAGTGCTTTTCGGGAAGAGGAACGGCCTGAACTTTGAGGTCAGGTACTTTGAGATAGAGCCGGGCTACGCCTCCTCTCTTGAGAAGCACCAGCACCAGCACGCCGTCCTTATCCTAAAGGGTAGGGGGTACGTCCTCATAGGCGACAGGATATACGAGGTCAAGCCCTACGATGCCGTATGGATACCCTCGTGGACGCCTCACCAGCTCATAGCCTCAGAGGATGAGCCTCTGGGTTTTATATGCATAGTGGATGTGGAGAGGGACAGGCCAACCCCTCTCTCCGAAGAGGAGCTCAGGAGGATAAAGGAAGACCCAGAGCTAGCGTCAAAGGTGAAGTTTGAGAGGTGAGAAAGTCGGAGGTTAGGGTCATCCCGCACAACAGCTGATGTTTCTTACCTCCCTCTCAAAGGAGAGGGCGGCGAGCCTAACGCCCTCGTTGTGCGTCAGGTACGGAAAGAAAGCCTCACTCAGCTCTTTCACCTTTAGTCCCTTAGAGATCGATAGGGCGGCCGTCATAACCACCTCTCCGGCGTTCCTCATCACCGCCCTAAGGCTCAGAACCTTACCATCCGGGCCTCTCAGTATCTTGACGAATCCCCTACCTCCCGACAGTAACCCCTCAACCGGGACCTCATCGGCCGGAATTGAGGTTTTCTCATACGGTATCCCCGACCTTCTGATCTGTTCCTCCGTAGGTCCCACACCGGCGACCTGCGGATCGGTAAAAATCACGAAAGGCACAGCCCGGTAGTCCATATCCATCCCCGCTCCCGTAATGGCGTTCAGGGCCGCTATCTTGCCCTCCCGTGCAGCGGTGTACACGTACATGGGCTTCCCCTTTACATCCCCTACGGCGTACACACCGGCTACGCCCGTTTCCATTTTTCCGTTGACCAAAACAAACCCCTTATCATTTATCCGAACTCCCAACCCCTTTAGGCCTAACCCTTTAACGTTTCCCACCCTACCGGTGGCGAGCAGAATATGACTTCCCTCAACCGTGACACCGTCAAGGATAACCTTTACATCTCCATCCCTCCCCATCACGGACACGGGGGATAAACCCTTCAAGATTTCCACGCCTTCATCGGAGAGAAAAGACTCCACTTCTGCCGATACATCCCCGTCCTCATGGGAAAGGAGCCTCCGTCCACGGTGTACCAGAACAACTTCACTCCCCAGTCTGCGGAAGGCCTGGGCCATTTCAACCCCCATATACCCCCCTCCCACGATCACGAGTCTTTCGGGCAGTTCCTTAAGGGAGAAGAGATTAAGGTTGGTGAGGTATGAGACAGAGTCCAGACCTTTTATGAAGGGGATGTAAGGTGATGACCCCGTAGCCACTATCACGGCTTTTCCCTCTATTACCTCCCCTTTGACCTCAACCTTTCCCTCAGCGAGAAACTTAGCCCTTCCTTCCACCACCTCCACACCGTGTTCCTTTAAAACCTTTTCATACCTGTCCCGTCTGTACCTCTTGACCACTTCCTTTAGACCCTCCATAAGGGTGGAGAAGTTCTCCAAACCCGTGGATATCCGTATCCCAGGGTAAACCTTGGGTCGCAGGGATTCGGCCGCTTTCAGCAAGTACTTTGAGGGTACACACCCGACGTTTACACACGTCCCACCTATTGGTCCCTCGTTTATCAGGATCACCCTTGCACCCATCCGGGCGGCCTCAACAGCCGCCGATGTCCCAGCCGACCCTCCTCCGATAACGATCAGATCGCACTTCAACTTTTCATTTTAAAGCGGTGAAAAGGGGGGCGCAGAGGCCCCCTCCTACATCACCTCTCTATCCACTCGCCGTCATCCTCGGGCCGACCGAAAAACCTCTCGGTGGCCTTCATCACACGCTCACCCCAGTCCACCTTGGGTAAGGGACGCTCTTTGATGCGTATCCGGGTAGGGGAGGCCGTATAAGTGGTGGTATCACTCTTTCCCGCCGCGCCGTAGTACTGCCCCACGGCTCCCCTCACGTTGTCCTTATCCCCCTTCCATGGACCTTTCATGTTTACGACGGCGGCCTCCACCTTGGCATAAACGATCTCGCCCAGCTCGTCGCAAAGGCTTCCAAGGGTCTTCGTCAGGGAGGTGGTGTTTTCTATATCCGTTATCGCCGTGTCCCAGGACACGTACTGGGTGGCGTCGATATCATTGCACTCAACGTCCAAACCCACGTACACGAAGTCCGTACCTTTGGGGTCGGGTTTGCCCCAGGAGACGTTTATCTCACCACCGCTCACGCTGAGGCTCATACCGGTGGGCGCGGGTGGTAGTTTGATCTTGGAGGAGGCCTTCTTCTCCTCCTCGTTGACGTTGTTATAGGTAACTTTCATCTCAACCTCCGTGTTGGGGGAGACGGCGGGTAGTGTATCCCAACCGAAGTAATCCCCGAATGCCGAGTATATGCGATCGTCCGGAACGGTGCGGTTGTTGAAGTTAACCGTCGGCTTCCGGTTGGGACTTGCGCTCAGGATTTCAAACCGATGCTCATATGTTTGCCCGTAGTAGGCGTTGATGTACATGCTCATGGCCTTTATAAAGACCGTCGGCGCAGCCTTCTTGCAGCCAACCGCACCCATCGCCAGAACACCGAAAAAAAGGATATATCGCTTCATAGGGACGTATTCTACGGATGATCCGGCTCGGAGTCTTGGGGATTTCTTCCAAGCGTTTGTATAATACCTTCATGAGGTTCAGGGCGATGCTTGTGCCGGAGGGGCCCGCAACGCTTCCGGAGGATTTCTACGCCGTCTTTGCCTCCTTTATAAGGGAGGTTCTGGGGGGTTTTGACCTTGAAGGAGAGCCTTACACCTTCTCCCTGAGGTTGAGTCCAGGTGTTGGGTACACCGGAGGCCGTTTTGAGGGTGTCAGGTTCCTACTCCTGGGGTTTTCCACCGGAGAGGATGAGGTGTTCAACTCCGTTATAGACGCCGTTGTCAAACTCAAGGACAGGTGGGAGGGGATAAGGGTGGGGAGTGGGAACTTCCGCATAGGCGATATAACCGTAGAACCCCCCGTGAGGGTAAGGGGGGATTTCATCACCCTTTCACCGGTGGTGGTGGAGGGGGAAGGCGGATTCCTCCTGCCGAACTCCCCGGATTTCATCCCGGCCCTGATAGACTCGGTTGAAGGGCGTATGGAGGTGTTAACGGGCGGTAGACCCTCTCACATCTCCGTTGAGGTAAAGGAGTACAGAGCGGCCGAGGTCCCCTCCCTCCGCGGCAGGGCCAAAGGGGTGGTGGGAAGGGTCAAGGTCAGGGCGGACAGGTCAACCCTGAGATTCCTTTACGAGTACGGTCTCGGCCACCGAACGGCAGACGGTTTTGGAATGCTTGACGTTTGACGTGCAGCGCGCTACCTCTGTACCACAGTATACTTCAGGAGGAGCTTCCCATCCGCCCACACGGTTATGCTCCTGCTGAGAGCCTTGAACCTCCCCTTGAAAACATCCCCTTCCTCCCTCTTTACGGGAAACCTCTTTCCACCGCTGACCGCCCACACCCTCTTGGCACCGGGCACCTTCAGGTGCAACGTCACCATATCCCCCTCCCAAAAGTAGCCGTTTATCGGTTCGTAGAGGTACGCGCCCATCTCGTAAAAGCGCTCGTACACCCTTACAAAACCCTCACCGTAGGGGTAATCTATGTCCTGTATCCAGTAGGAGGTGCGGCTTTTAAAGTATTTGGTGAAGGCTATGTCTTCATCCTCCGTCTTCAGGTTCTTCATCCAGACCTCGATCACGTAGAGACCTGTGTCCGGCCAGAGGATGTGTATCCGGTAGGTTATCGTATCGGAGGGTAGGGTATCCACCCAGAGGTAGTGGAGGGGTTGGCGACGGCGTTTTCCGAGGACTTTGACGTAGAAGACGTAGCCCCTGGGCCCCCGCATCTCCAAGTCGTACCGCCCGAAGAAGTCTGGCCTTAGGACGGAGCTGTCCGGTCCGAGGAAGACAAAACCCCTCTTTGTGAACTCCCTTGAGGGGCGGGGCATGGCCAGGAACTGCTCCTCGCTTATCTCCCTCCCATTCCACATCCTGTAAGGCCTCAGATCCGGCACCGGGGTATCCGCGGCTTCTCCCAGCAGCCCCTTGGCGTAATGGGTGTATATGAGGACTTCCGGGGACACATCGTAGTAGAAGAGGTCAAGGTGTGGGTAGAACCGCCTGTTATCCTTGGATACGTACCCCGCCCCCCACGTGGGATCCGCCAGCACCCACCTCCCCTTTGTCTTGGAGTAGAAGATCACCCACGCGTGGGCGTCCGCCTCAATCGGATGCTTCAGGTCCGAGTAGTTCTTGGCCGTGCCGTAGACGGCGTAGGCCACCACACCCATCCGACGGAGTAGGTATACCATAAGCCGGCTATATCCCTCACACACGGTTTTGCGCTTCTTCAGGACACCCTTCGGATGCACGGTGGCGAGATAAGATGGGTCCCACAGGGCGCGGGTGTCGTACCTTATGTTTTTTGCAACCCACGTGTAGGTGGCCAGGGCCTTCTCATAGTCGTCCCTTCCGCATCTGTCAAGTCTCCTTGCCAGGAGGTTTGGGTTTCGCGTGTAGGGTATACGGCTGGCACACCCAACCGGCGAAAGGGCTATGAGGAGCATACCCTAAAATTCTAACAGCGATTCCCGGTTCTATCTCCACGCTCCCACCGCCCACCCACCGTCTATCACTATGGCCGAGCCGTTCATCCACCAGGACTCATCGCTCGCGAGGTAGACGGCCAGGTAAGCCACGTCCTCCGGCCAACCCCTTCTTGTGACCTTGGGCTCCGTCTTCAGGTCATCGTAAGATGAGTAAAGCCTGTGCGAAAGGCCGTTTGGACATATGGCGTTCGCCCGTACGTTGAACCTTCCGTAATCGGATGCTATGGATTTCACAAGGGATACGACGGCGGACTTGGTGGCGTTGTAGACGGCGGCGTGCTGCGCTACGGCAAATGTCCCGTAAACCGCTGCCGTGTGTATCAGCACACCCATCTTTCTCTCTATGAAATAGGGCAGTATCTCCTGCGCGGTGTAAATGTGGGAGAGGAGGTTGTTTTCAACGAGGGCCTTTATGTCCTCCTCATCCATATCCTCCAGTGGACCACCCACCCAATACCCGGCGTTCACGAAAACCACGTCTATACCTCCGAGCCTTTCAAGGGCGTCCTTTACAAATCGTTTGACGTCCTGCCTTCTGGAGGCATCGGCGGACGTGGAAAAGGCCGGATGGCCGTGCTCCTGGAGAAACCTCGCCGTCTCGTAGGCCTTCTCGGATCTTGAGACGAGGTAGAGGCTGGCACCCTCCTTCGCCATGGCATAAGCCGTAGCCCTTCCCACACCCGTCCCTGCACCCACTATAAGCACCTTTTTGTCCTTAAGCCTCATGGCCGGATAGTATAAGGTGAAACCACACCTGAGCAGCCATACAATAGCCACTTATGAACGTAGAGAGATTGAAGTGGTTGGTGTTTTTTGCCGTGTTCTCGTTCGTCTCCTTTGTGTATTTCAAAACCACGGCGCCGACAACGGCCTTCTGGGACGTGGGTGAGTTCCTCGCCGCGGCGCACATTCTCGGCGTCCCCCACCCTCCGGGTACGCCTTTTTACGTTATTCTGGCAAAGTTCTTCGGAATTCTTCCGCTCCCCGTTGACAAGCTGTACTCCGCCATAAACGGAGGGGTTCTGGCCGACCCCATAGTTCTCAAGATGACCCTCATACCCATACTCATGGGTGGGTTGAACGCCGCCCTTATCTATCTCATATCCTTTGAAATCCTTACCATGTTGACCGGAAGGGACGGTTCAAAGTCCTCCGGTAAGGACAGAGGTGAGGGTTCGGATGAAGACCACAAGAGAAACGTATTTTTCTCAGTTCTGCTACACGTAATTGCCGTTACGGGTGCCCTGCTTCCGGCCTTTGCAATGAGGATTTGGTTCAACTCCATAGAGGTTGAGACCTACACGCCGGGGGCTTTCTTCGGAATACTCGCCCTGTACTTCGGGATCCTGTGGTATAAAAACCGAGAGGACGTGGAGGCCTACCGCTGGATATACCTTGCCGTCCTGTCAATAATGCTCGGAACCGCCGTCCACCTGACGGTTCTGTTCGCCCTTCCGGCCCTGATGTTCATGGTCTGGGCGGCAAAGCCCCAGGAGCTGTGGGACAGGTACGCGGTGGGACTTTTCGGCGCCCTCTTCTCCCTTTTCGCCCTGATGCTCCTGACATACGATGGGAGCGGTAAACTCCTCTTCTTCTTCGGAATAGCCCTCATGGGTATCTACATGGGCAAGGACGGTAAGTTCAAAAACATCGGTGAGCCTTTGACCCTATCTTTCCTCGCCGGTGTAGTCCTCGCGATCGTGGGTGCGTTCAATTCCCTGGGGGAGATAGCCGGGTTCAGGGGATGGCAGATAGTTACGTTCGGCACGTTTTTGGCCGTGGCCTCCATGTTCATAAGTGGGAGGATGTGGAGGGATTGGAAGGGATGGGTCTTCCTCATAATACTCTTCTCCTTCACGATAGAGTTCTGGATACTCGCAAGGGCCAACTACCTACACGCCAACCCCTTGGACGCCCGTATAAACGAGGGCGACCCCTACACCTGGCAGGCCTTCATGGACGTCCTGTTGCGCAAGCAGTACGAACCCGCCCACATGTGGCCGCGCAGGATACCCCTGTGGGAACAGGTAGAGGTCTTCCTGATGTGGTTCGGGTGGCAGTGGAACGCCGCCACGTACGCCATCACGGATCTCCAGAAAAACCTCCAATTCTCCCTCGTAGATCACCTCGGAGGTTTGGGGTTTGCCGTCCTGTTCCTCGGTTTTCTTGGACTCTGGGAACACCTGAGCGATAGGAAGAACAGGGCGGTCTTTTGGCTCGTGGGAGGGGCAACGCTCCTGGCGGGTATAGGCTTCTTCATCGCCTTCAACTTCAAGGACTCCCCCACCCATCCGGTGAACATAGCGAACCTGCAAAACGGAGATGTTGAGGTCAGGAACAGGGACTACTTCTACCATCCCTTCTACCAGCTGTGGGGTGTGTACATAGCCGTCGGTCTCTTTTACCTGGCGAAGGTTCTGAGAAGCCGCATCAAGGGAGACCCGGCCTTGGTGGTCTTCTTCGCCCTGCTGGGCGGATTGATGGTGTCCGTTCAGATAAAACAGCACTGGTTCTGGAACAACCGCTTCCGCAACTTCATACCCGAAGACTTCGCCCACAACATAGCGGCCTCCGCAAAGGCCGATAAGGGGGTGTTCATGACAAACGGGGACAACGACACCTTCCCGGTTTGGTTCTTACAGGAGGTTCTGGGTATAAAGTGGTCCCTCATAAACGCCAACCTCTCGCTCCTGAACACAAACTGGTACGTCAGGGAGCTGAAGTACTGGGGTGCGCCCATAAGCTTTCCCGACAGCGTCATACAAAAGCTTCCGCCCTTCGTCCAGGGGGCGGGGGACGAGGGCATCATGCTCCTGCGGGATATCGTGATAAGGGATATGATAGCCACATCCGTGGGGTACAAACCCGCACCTGAGGAGTACGTTGACGTGCCGGGGCCTTGGGGGACGGTAAAGCTCCCCCGCATATACCTCGCCCCCAACTCGGTTTTCGCCCGTGAGGTCTTCCACGGAAGGGAGTTCAAAACACCCATTTACTTCTCAATTACGTGTGATCCGAAGGTTTACAGGGGTTGGGAGGATTACATGGTCCTTGAGGGCATGTTGATGAGGCTCACGGGAGAGGTGCAAGAAGGACCCAACATACTCGGCGTCGTGGACGTGGCATGGACGGACACCCTCCTCACGGGCGGTGCGGAGGACCCCGTGAGGTTTGTGAAGGAATCCTCCTTCGTTTACGACAGACCGCCCCAACCCGGTGTTTGGAGGTACAGGGGCCTCTTTGACCCAGAACAGTACAAAAACCACGATCACCTAAGCCCCTACAGGAACTACGCCACGGTATCCCTCGCCGTCGCCGCCTCCTACACCTCTCAGGGCAACTACGATAGGGCCCTGAAGTTCTTTGACCTCGCCAAGCTCTTCATAGAAGAGTTCCTGAGGATTCAGGGGAAAGACCCACGCAGAGATCCCCAGCTCTTCGCCCTTGAACTCTCAAAGGCGTACGTCATGGCCAGGAAAGGGGATTACAAAGGGACACTTGAAACCCTGAACAGGTTGGGAGGGGAGGGGATGCTCCCCCCAAGGGAAAAGGAGTGGAGGGAGGCCGTGGTCCATCTAATGAAAGGGGACACGTCCGAGGCGAGGAAAAGGGCCCAGGTCCTGCTGAGGTTTGTGCCGGAAGAGGATCCCCTCTGGGGTGAGGGCCTAAAGGACCTCTACAACCTCCTACCCCCTGAAAGTCTCGTTGCCGTCGCATACCAATACTTCAAGAAGCAGAAGTACGATATGGCGGTTTACCTCTTGGAGAGGGCTTCAATACCGGACAACACCCTCAGATGGGTAAGGGGTCTTGTGCAGGCCACCCGGCTGAGAGATGTGGAAGCCTTCAAGATCCTTGGGGAAGACGTGCCTTTTGATACCTCAGGGGCCGGTCCTTGGAAGAACGAGCTGGAGAGGCTCTACAGGATACTTGAAGGGGTTTACAGGGAGAGCGGTGATACGTCTATGGCGAGGAGGATAAAGGACATACGGGACACGCTCTTTCCCAAAACCCAAAGGCAACAGCAACGCCGGAGCAGGACACGTCCCATACCCCCTATGGTACCCTTCAGGTGATGGACCTTTTGAAAACCCTGACGGTCTACGATTTCGGTGAGGTCACCCTGCGCGCTGCGGTGTTGGGTAGCGGGTTGTCCCTCCTCTTCGCCCTGATGAAGAGGGGAAGGTGGAGTAAGGTCTTCTTGGACGTGGCCATACTCGCCGTTTTCATCTCGTCCGCGCTTCTCCTCAAGGCCCTCCTAACATCCGACATGAGACTGATCTACGTTCAGAGCTACACATCCAAATCCCTACCCCTGTTCTACAAGTTTACGGCTTGGTGGGGTGGACAGGCCGGCTCCCTCCTCTTCTGGCTCTTCGTCTTAGGCGTATACGCCCTTTTGTCCCTTCAGAATGACGACCACCCCATCCTCATGGCTGTCTTTTCTTCCACCATGCTCTTCTTCCTAATAACCACAGTCTACGCTGCCAATCCCTTTGAGAGGACGGTTGACCCCGCGCCGGACGGAAGGGGTCTCAACCCCCTCCTGCAGAACGTCTGGATGGCCGTGCATCCGCCCTCCCTATACCTCGGATACGTCGGTATGACCGTCCCCTTTGCCTACGCGGCTCTCGGCGCCTTCACGGAGTTCACAGAGGGGATCGTGAAAAAGATAAGGGTGTGGCTTTTGGTGGCGTGGTCCTTTTTAACCCTCGGAATAGTCTTGGGTGGTAGATGGGCTTACCTGGAGCTCGGCTGGGGTGGTTATTGGGCGTGGGACCCGGTTGAGAACGCATCCCTCATCCCCTGGTTGACGTCAACCGCCGCCGTACACACCTTTCACCTGTTGAGGAGGGGATCCCACAGGCTGTGGTTTTACAACCTGACCGTAGCCTCCTTCATCCTCTCAATCCTCGGCACCTTCCTTACAAGGAGTGGTATCGTGGAATCCGTCCACGCCTTCGCCTTCTCGGATATCGGAAATTACTTCATCGTGTTCCTGGTCCTCGCCGCGCTGTTCTGGATCACCAGCTGGCTCTATCTGGTAAGGTACAAAGGGGTCGGAGGAGGAGGTGTAAGGTTCCGGCCCCTTACAAGGGGATGGTTCATAGACTGGGGGAATTACGTGTGGGTGGTTTTAACCCTCATAGTCCTTGGCGGAACATTTTCCCCCGTCATAACGGAGGTGTTCACCGGCACACAGATCGCGACAAGGCCCGACTTTTTCACCTATTCAACCGCCCCCTTTTGGGTCTTGGCCGTCCTCTTCTCCGCCCTCTCCCTCCTCTCAGGTTGGGATAAGAGGGTCAACCCTTTCAACCTCAAGTGGCTTTTAACCTCCGTCGCCCTCTCAACCCCACCCCTCCTCTTCGGGGGTAACCTCTGGGCATCCGTGGCCCTCCTTTTAATCCTCTATCCCACCCTCATGCTGTTTGAAAGGGCCTTTAGGCTCAGGTGGAAAGTCCTGAGAGATCCTTCCCTTATCGCCCATTTGGGCCTCCTCATAACGGCCGTGGGCATAGCCCTCTCGTGGAACTACAGGACACCCCACGAGATAGCCTTTAAAGGTCAGGAGGAGAAGGGGTTCTACGCCTTCCGGCTGAAGCACCTGGGCTGGCAGGAGTACAGGGGACCCAACTACGAGGCGGTCTACTCCATGCTCTCCGTGAAGCTCTGGAGATGGGATCTGGGGGAGGTAAGGACGGAGAGGAGGAGGTACTTCGCAAGCGGGGAGATCACGACAGAGGCGGGCATAAAACCCCTACCACCCATCGGGGACTTTTACGCCGTGATGCAGGGGGCGGAGGACGACGGCACCTTTTACTACGAGGTGCGATTTGTCCCAGGTGTGCAGCTCGTCTGGTTCGGCCCCATGCTCGTATTCCTATCCGGTCTAACCGTGGCCCTGCGCTCCCTGAGGAGGAGACTATCGCACCAAGACCTTTAGGAGACCCCCCTCACCCCTGACGATGTAAAGGCCCCTCTTCAGTCTGACAAACCCCTTGCCGTTCACGGACCTCACCAGTGTGCCGTTTGGTGAGTATATATCGTACTTCCCGGCCTTCAGTATCTCCACACCCCCCTTCGCGACTACTACCCCGTACGTGCCACAGCCCTCATTCCACTCGTCCAGGGCGAGTTCACCTTCACCACCGAGGGGTGAACAGACCGTGTTCACGCTTATGTTGGGCTTTGTCGTGGTCAGAGGAGGTGTGGATAAGGTGGGGGTATAGACGTACCTCTGAGGTGAGACGGAATCCACCACCGGGGTGAAATCCATGACAACGGGGGAGGGGGTATCGCTCTTTATACAGGAGTGCATGTGGGAGGAGAGCTTCGCCACCATGTGGTCAAAGGCACCCCCTGCTCCGAACGCCGGTGTCTGGGTGTACCCGACTATGAAATACCCTCCGTCCGGTGTTATATCCCCGTCGGACGGGAAATCATCTCCGTTCCCGCCGAGCGTAAAAGACTCCAAAACCGAGCCGTCCGTCCCTACCTCCAACATCCACCATTCCGCCCCTCCGCTTCCCCAACTCCTCGTGTAGGCGAGTATCCCGAGTTTGCCACCGTTGAGCATGAGGGATCTCGCCTGGTCCTCCGTGAGACCCCCGTAAGTCTTTGACCACACGACGCTTCCGTCCGAGAGGTTCAGACGTGCAATCCAGAGGTCCCAGTTGCCCGCACCCTGCGACGTGGTGCTTCCCAAGACGAACACATGTGAGGAGGCCACGAGTACATCCTTGAACACGTCGTCGTGCGGGCCGTCATAGGTCTTGGCCCAGAGTACGTTTCCGGAGCCGTCTATCCTCATCGCAAACCCCTTCCTGTTAATCCCTCCAACCACAACGTATCCTCCGCTCCCGTCCGGGTGAACCCCCTCAAGGTAGGGCAGATCGTACTCGTACATGCCCAAAGGTGTGGCCGACGAGTTCATGATCATCACAAAGCTCCTCTCGGTGGTCTTGTTGAAGCCGACGGCCACGTAGTTAACCCCGTCCTTGACCACCCCTTTCAGCTCACCTGAGAAGGAATAGGTGTGATGGTAGACGGGGTTTCCGTTGGGAGCCACCTTCAGGAAAAGGGGATACCCACCATAACTGCCGAAAATATCGTAGTTTCCGTCCACACCGAGGAAGGGAAACCTCAGGATGTCGTTGTTGGGGCCGCCGTAGGTGGCGTACCACAGAAGGTTGCCCGTGTTGTCCATTTTTATAACCGTCCCATCCCTATTACCACCTCCACCGAGAAGGGCATCACCCACCGAGAGATAATACTGGGGGGTGACCAGCACCCCAGCCCCCCAGGAGTACTCGTTCTGGTTTTTGCCAAAGGTGTAGACAAACGAGGAGGTCTGGGCCGTCAGGCTCAAAGGTGTGATCGCTGCCGACAAGACGATGGATTCCAGCACCCCCCTCATACCATAAATTATAAGGCAGGAAAGCTTATGTTTTCCGCCCTTTCAGGTTATGCCGACCTTCTTTTCGCCGAACTCAAAGTCTATCCTCTGTGAGTTTTCGGAGTCGTTGAAGTCCACCTGATACCTGACCCCGTTGTAAAGCTCGTCAAAATCCCTCAACCAGTCTATGAGCGTTCCCATGCTCGGCAGGGCGTAGACGCGACGCCAGAACACCGAGTTTATGAAGGCAAGGGTTGCACCCGCCAAGAAGTAAGACCTCGCGGACCTTCCCATCGCCATGAGGTAGTTGTTCTCGTAAAAGTTGAAAAGGTTTATGCTTCCGCTTACACGTCCCCCCGAATTCCTGATATCCGCCACCTCAAATATTCCGAAACCGAGGTAGTTCCCTATCTCCGCGAGGCGTTTGAAGTACTCATCCGGCTCCCTCACATCGCCTATTACCACGTCCCCTACGGGTGAATGGGCAAGGGAGATGTAGGTGAAGAGAACGCAGTTGTATCCGGCGGCCGTAAGCGTGTACTTGGCGACCTCTTCCAGGGCGTTTTCCGCTATCACCATGTTCGTGTAGGCGTAGTACTCGGTGGGGAGTTGGACTATCCAGACCTGTTTTATGTCCTCAAACCTGCTCGGTATCGCGAGGACTCCACTCTCATCCGGTTCGGGGAACGCCTTGGATATCTCCCGCATTTTGCGAACCCTCTCCTCCTTTCCGGGCCTTTTGTTGAGGGGAACTCCGTCATAGGAGACATCGCGAAATCTCGGATTTTTCTCCCTGGTGATGATGACCCTCATCTTGCATATGGGGTCCCCCATCCCTATACACTTGTCCTCCTCCACCTTTATATAACCCGGTGGGACGTCCAAGGCCGCTTCAAGGAGACCGGCTATAAACCCCCTCTCAACGTTGCACGTGGGAAACTCAAAGAAACCCCTGCTGACCTTTATGTAGGTGTGGGCGCTGGTTGAGGCTATGAGGAAGATGTCGTTTATTCCCTTTATCTCCAACACACCCATGCCGCGGCTTTTGTAGTAGTGTTTTCCGAACTCCAGAAGCTCTTCGGCGGATAGGCCCAGTCTGTCCTTCAGGTTTCTGAAAAGCCTGAAATGGGCGAATTCGGACGCCTCGTACAGCGTCCGTATACCCAGATCGTTTCCGAGGGTTATGAGGGTTGATTCGGCGAAGTAGTGGTTGAACACGTTGCAGTGATAGGTCACGAACGTGTCAAACACCTTAAGCACACCGTACTCCGGAACGTAATCCGTGTAATCCAGGCTTCCTTTCGGTAGGTTCATGGCTTACCTCCTCAACTCCAGAAATCGTATCCGTATTTCAGCTTAAAGGCCTTTTTAAAGTCCTCCGGCCTTGGGTGTTGGGAGATGAGTCGCCTTATCTCTATCTCCCTCATGCGTGGCGGTAAGTTTGAGGGCATCCTCGCTATCGCCTTGGAGACCAGCTCGTTTATCTGCCTGTAGTAGTTTTCCAGTACGGCAAAAAGTGTGTCCTCGTCCGTGTAGTTGACGGTTTTAACCTTCCCCCTTTCTATTTCGGCGAGGGCAAACCTGTCCTGAGAGAGCTTTGAAACGGCGAAAACAGCGCTCTTTGAAAACTCGGTGTTCGCCCAGTCAAGTTCGTCAAACTCATCGTTTCTTATGTAATCACATACAACCTTCAACCTTTCCAAATCGTTGGTGTAAAGCCAGACGATCCGACCACCGTAAGGCACCCTTGCCACAATACCCGAAGGAAAGGCGACGGAATGCGCACCTTTGGCGTTCTCAAGTGGCCTTATGACGGAATAGGGATCGAGGTTCAACGCCCTGAGGAACTTCTCAAACTCCTTATCCCCAGAGTAAAAGGCCTTGATTCCGAGCGTTTCCAAACGCTTTACCGTATCCTCGTCGTCAGTCTTGGGTAGGAACATGGCGAGGATGTCCTCCGGCGGGATCTCCTCACCCTCAACCTCCAGCTCCCAACCGTACTCCTGGGCTTTCCTCATGGTCTCCTCTATGATCCTCTTCGCATTCTCCTTCATCAAGTCTATGTAGCCCTCGCCCATTTTCCTGTAAGCCACGTGGAAGAAGTTCTGCATGAAATCGTTTTCAAAGTTCTCCGAGCCGAGAATACCGCTGTACCATCTGACATCGGATAGGACGGAATCCGCGTATATAGGCTCCCCCTCCAGAACGTAAACGCTCATCACGGGGTCTCCGAAAATTTTCCTCTTTACAACTATATGACCGCTTTTGAGATTTAACCCAACTTTTTCTCCAACCCACATAGGAGACTATTATACGGAGGGTGGGGGATTTTTTCAACTTAGGGAGAAGTTCCCACACGAAACGGGACTCCGGCCTTAGAATATACACCTACGCCGGGGTGGCGGAATTGGCAGACGCGCATGGTTGAGGGCCATGTGGGCTTCGGCCCGTGCGGGTTCAAGTCCCGCCCCCGGCACTTTTTTTATCCCGAAGGGGCGGCCGGGACGCCCCGATGGTTTCCCGCCTTAGGGAGTAGGCCGAGAAAAAGGAGGTAGAAGTTGAAGAAGGTTTTAGAACACACGACCATCGGGGAGCATTACATAGTTGAGGCCTCGGGGTGCGACCCTGAGATAATAGGAAACGTGGAAAAGGTTCAGCAGATCCTGATAGAGGCGGCGAAGGAGGCCAACGTCCAGATCTGGTCTGTGTCCTTCCACAGGTTCTATCCCAACGGCGTGAGCGGTGTGGTCGTGATAGCCGAGTCCCACATATCCATACACACGTGGCCGGAGGTGGGGTACGCCGCCATAGACATATACACCTGTGGGGATAACGCCCTCCCCGAGAAGGCCGTTGAGTATGCGGTTGAGAGGTTTAAGGCGTCCCACGTCCACATAACCGAGCTGACCAGGGGAGTCCACGATGGGGACAACATCTTCTACCACACCCTGACGACCTGGGAGGAGAGACCAAAGGAGGCAAAGGTATAGGTGTAAGGGTAGCGGTAGTCCTTCCCTGTTTCAACTGTTTTCCGGAGGTTTTGGAGGTGGTGGAGGGTTGTTTGGAGCACGTGGGGGCGGGGGACGTATTTGTGGTTGATGATGGAAGCACATACGGGGAATTTCACACCCTTCGGGACATCGGGGTGAACGTCCTACGCCATGAAAGAAACCGTGGGAAGGGGGAGGCCTTGAAGACAGCCTTTTCGGAAATCTTAAAAGGGGATTACACGCACGTCCTGACGCTTGATGCGGACGGACAACATCCCCCGAGGCTTATACCCGAATTCCTAAACCTTTCCGATGAGTACGATGTGGTAATAGGTTCGCGTCTGAGATACCTGAAGGAGATGCCTTTTCACAGGCGACTCTCAAACCGTATTACGTCGGCCTTTATATCCGTCATGGTGGGTAAGCGGGTTGAGGACAGTCAATCGGGGTACAGGCTTATAAGGAGGGAGGTTTTGGAGAGAGTGGAGCTGAGGAGGGGACGTTATGATATGGAGTCCGAACTCCTGGTGAAGGCGATGTGGATGGGGTTCTCCGTTGGGTTTGTTCCCGTTGGTGTCATACCCTCCAAAAAGTCCTTTATAAACCCAGTGAAGGACGTGCTGAACGCCATAACGCTGGCGACCGAGCTTCTGCTCTCAAGGGCATGATTTAAAGCCCCTTAAGGAGGGATTTTAGGGCCTTCAGATACCTTTCAAGCCTCCTCCTGCCCTCTTCCGTGAGCTCGTAGTAGGTTATGGGTTTTCTTCCCTTAAAGGTCTTCTCGTAGCGCACTATTCCTTCTCTCTCCAAGACACGCAGGTGGGTGGCGAGGTTTCCATCCGTTAAGCCCAGCTCATCACGCAGAGTTTTAAAATCAAGGCGGCCGTTTTTCAAGAGGAGGGTTAGGATTCCGAGGCGGACGCGGTTGTGTATGACCGGGTCAAGCCCCTCTATCATCTCTTGAGGTAGAGGGTTATACCCATCAGGCTCATGATGAGGGCCGCAAGGTCGTATCCCCAGAGGAGGTACTGCTTTCCGAAGTATGAGAAAACGGGTAGGGCGAACAATATAAAGAGGCCGAGTAGGAAGAACCGCCGGAAGACCACTCCGCTCAGGAGTATACCCGCTCCGAAGACGTAGGTTATCCAGAGGTTGAAGACCTCGTCCGAGAAGGCGTTTTTGTGGAGGGCAAAGGTCCACCAGAAGGAGGCGAAGAGGAGGCCCCAGACTATGCCTATATAAGCGGTGATTGAAATACGCCTGTTCGCCCTCCTGTTCGAAAGCAGTCCGTAGACCAGAAAGGAGGCGAGGGTTATACCGGCTACGGTCGTCGCTATAAAGAGGGCAGGGGGCAGCAGATAGAAGGCAACGGCCGACAGGACGTAAGCCGCAACCCATACAAGGGATCTCGTCCATCCCACAAAGGGGACGGTTGAGAAGTAGAAGGCGATAAAAAGCGTGTGGAACCAGGGGGAACCCGGTACGGCCTTCGTTATCTGAGGTAGAAGTAGCCATAGGGTCATGTTGAAGAGGACGTAGGTCCCCCATACGAAGGTCTGCCACGCGAAGAGCTTCCTCTCCTCCTCCCCTTTGCTCGCGAGGAAGAGCAGGACGTCTATCTCCTCAAGGAGCTTCTTTATATCATTTCTTTTCATCTCTGGCTCTGGTGCTCCACCAACCGCCCATTCCCCAATTCACCCATACGAAAAGGTAACGCTGACCGTTATCGCCTATGATATAACCCACTCCGAGGTTTACAAGTCCGCTTTTAGCCTCATAACCATCCAAGATGTTATAGCTCACCTTGATCAAGAGACCTTTTGGTATGGCCGGCCTCTTTGACGTGTCCAACTTGAAGCCCAGCAGCTTAGATGTCACTACACCATAACCTATACCGTAGCCTATACCCAGCGATAAGCCCTGTGCGGTGATATACCTTCCCCACACATCACTCCATCTACTCCTTTTTACCCTTCTCATCAGCAGGATCTCAGCAGACGTTCTAAAGGCCAGCATATCAATATCAACTCTTGTGACAAACCTATCCCATTTGTCCCACAATCTCCATAGAGTTAAACCTAAGCTCAACATCGGTGCGCCCTTCCGAGTATTCTCGTCCATATAAATGAACCCTCCGATTCCAGTCTGGAACAGGGAAAGAGCGGTCACATCGTACCACTCAGCGTTAGCGGATTTAGATAAAAGGAGCATCACCAACATGACCTCTCATTATAAGGGGGGCAAAGCCCCCCTTTTCCATTACCACCAACCTCCGCCTATATTAACCGCGGCCCAGAAGAGGGGCGTGCCACCTCTCGGATAACCGGTGGTCTCGTTGTCGTTTACGGACCACCCGGAGTTCAGGAGGTATCCTCCTCCGGCCGTTATGCCGAGGACTAAGAAGGAGTACCTGTAGAGGAAGGTGAGACTCCCCTTGAAAAACGCTCCTCCGCTTGAGATCTCCGCCCTCATAGGAGGGTCCTTGAGGAGGTCCTTGAAGTTCCCGGCTTTGACACCGCTTATCTCAACCGTTATTCCTCCACCTCCTATCCCCACGGAGGGAAAGAGGAGAATCTTGTCGCTTGAGAGGAGGGCGTAGCCGAGGGAGAAGTACCCCCATCCGAGGCGCACGGATGTGTTGTAATCCGAAGACGTGGCCACAAAGAGGGAGAGTCCTGCCCCTCCGCCTCCTATGAGGAGCTTTCCTACGACGCCGTATCCCTCTCCTCCGGAGAGCCAGCCGTAGTTCTGATCTGGCCAGGGGTAGCCGGCGTCCTTAACCGCGTCGCCTATGCCGGAGGGCTGGGAGAATCCGCCCCCCACCGTCCAGTATCCGAAACCGCCTGCGCCGAGGAGAATCGCCATCATATCTCACCTCCCTTTGCTTTCAGGACGAAAGTTGCCCAAAGACCCTCCCAATCGTAAAGCGTATAGCCGTAGATGAGGTGAAAGAGGAGGCCGAGGCCCCAACCGAGGAGTGGATAGATGAACCAGAGCTTCTGGGGTGTGAAGGAGAGGTTCAGAGCTGCGAGAATGACGTTTGCCAGAGCGTATATAACGGCGTGGGTTATAACACTCCTGAGGTTTACCCTCTTGTGAAACTCTACAAAGCCCTCATAAAGTGGCCTGCCGTTTACGAAGGAGGCGAACTTCTCGGCGGCCATCCTGTAGTCCGTGATAAAGAAGACTGAGACGAAGTGCATGAAAAGGCCTACGCCCCAGCCCAAAAGGGCGTAGTGAAACCATATCCTCTGGAGAGAGGTTGAGAGGTTGAGGAGGGCGAAGAGGGCGTTTAGGAGGAAGTAAAAGCCGGCATGCCTCAAAAGGGCAAGCCTCTCCCTTTGCCTCAGCCACTCCGCATAAACGTTTGCCAGATCTTTCATGCTCCACCTCCTTTTGCTTTCAGAATTAACCAGACGGTCGCCGTAAAGTTGTAAAGGCCATGGGCGAAGAAGACCCCCCAGAAGGCCTCCGTCTTCATATAAACCCCGCCCAGTATCAAACCGGCCACAAAGGCGTATATCGCATGCTGCCAACTGCTTCCGAGGTGGTGAAGGCCGAAGCCGAAGGCGGAGGCCAGAAGGCCCCAGACTCCACCGATGGCGTTGAGGACGTAGGCCCTCCAGGTTATCTCCTCAAGAGAGCCGAAGAGGGCGCTCTCAAACGCCCAGAAGAGGTTCTCTTTTTCGGGGTGGAAGGTAGGCACCTGAAGGCCGAACAGCTTAACGGACAGGTTCAGAAGCCAGAGGCCCGTAAAGGCGATGGTGAAGGTTAGAACCTCCCTCCCGAGGTCCTTGGGTAGGAAAGGGTTGAAGGCCACGTCCCCGGAGTTTATCCTCCAGTAGGAGATGAAAGCCCAAAGCGTTATGTTTACGGCTACGATGAGCATGGGGAACCAGAAGGTCTTGTTCAGGGCTGAGAGGAGAGATAGGCCGATAGAGACGAGACGGGGGTTCTTAGTGGCGGCGAGGATGTGGGAAAAAATAGCGACCAAACCGAAAAGCCCGTAGAGGCTCAAGGTCATGGCAACTACGGTTATCCAAGGCCACAGTTTCAAAGTGCTTTGCATAACAAAGTATTATACGCGCGAAAAGTGAAATCGGACCCATCTGGACTTTTTCCCTACTATAATCGCCACCATGGTTATAAACCTCCTCCTTTCTGCGGCCGAGGGGCATGGCCCGGTCCCTTTGCCCCTTTGGACGGTTATACCGTTTGCGGGTCTGCTTCTGACGATAGGTGTGCTGTCCTTCGTGGCGGCGAACTATCCGCACCACAGGCTGGCCCACATGTGGGAGAACAACAACTACAAGTTGGTGATAGCGTTGTTGTGGGCGATACCCGTTTTGGTGGTGTTTGGGTAT
>JALWZG010000027.1 GCA_027002825.1 Caldifarciminota bacterium | reverse complement strand
AATGTGGAGAGGGTGTCAAGCGGCACGGGTGTGGACCACGTGGCGCCGTTGTCATCGGAATACGTCACCATGATGTAGGGGTAGTCGGTGTAGCACACAAACCACCTGCCCGCGTTGTTGTAGGAGAGCTGGGGATGCCTCTCGTATCCGCTGGAGGGTGTGGCGACGAGATAACCCCCTGCAGGTCCCCAGGTCTGGCCGTAGTCAAACGACCTCTTTACGCGTATACCCCAGGCGTAGGCGTCCACGACCAACAGGATGATCTGACCGTCGTGGGACGCGTCCATAACGGGTGAATCCAGGTTCATAGGCCCTCCCCCGTATTCGTGGGCGTAGAATATCACGGTTTCGGTGGACCAGGTGTTTCCGCCATCCGTAGACCTGGTGAAGGGGACATAAGAGGAAGGGGAACAGTTCCAACAGTAGGCTATGGCGTACACCATGGTGTCCCTTGCAACTATGGAGGACTCAAACCAGTAGTTCAAAACCTGCAGTCCGTGGCAGTCCGATCCCGTGCACCAGTTCCACGTGCTTCCACGGTCATCGGATCTGTTGTACCTGTCCCCTCCACCTGCCCTCGCCCACAGTATGTGGACGGTATCCCCCACCAGGTAGATGCTCTGGGGTGTCCTCTCGTTGAAAAAGAGGTAAGACGCGGCGCTGTGGCCGAAAAAGTCATCGTTTCCGTAATAGGTCAACCTGTAATTCCCACTTGTGCTTAAACAGTTCTGACCAACGAGTAGCCAGAACATCTTTATATTATACACCGGGTGCTGCTCATCGTTCCAATCGCATCGTCATCGGAGTGTACGGTTGAGGTCAAAACCCTGCCGGGGACGTTTGTGAAGGGTAAAGGCGTATCAACATATGTGGGTGGGGAGGGTTGGGCGCGTTTAAGGGTTTTGGACGGGGATACCCTTCTCTTCAAACACGTGGGGTACAGGGACACCTCCGTCATCGTGAGGTGCGATTTGGAAACGTTGGAGGTGGAGTTGGAGGAGAGTGTGGCCGAGGTCTCCCCCGTGGTGGTTGAAGGCGTGATAGGTGAGGCCGTCAAAACGCGCATCTCAAGGGTTCTGGTCAAGGAGGAGGTTTTCAGTAAACCCATACCTTTTTCAAGGCCGGAGGATCTGCTCGCGGGTGTTCCGGGTGTTGTCTTCGTGGGAAAGGATCCCACGGCCTCCGTTCCCGCCGTCAGGGGTTTGGCCCGTTTCAGGACTTTGGTGAGCCTTGAAACCTTCCCTTTGACATCCGAAAGGGAGATCGGGGCGTCCCTTTTTTTCGCCCCTCCGCAGGTGATAAGGGCGGTTGAGGTGGCTGAAGGTGGAGGGGTGATGCTCGGATCGGGGGCGATAGGTGGAGCCGTGCTGTACGTCCTGAAGGGTTTGGGTGAGCGTAACGCGTACTCCGTGGGTTTGTCCGATAACCCTGTGGCCTACTCCTTCTTCACCGGTTTTTCTCCGGGGGACTCACTTTACGTCGCGGTGGCCACGTCCAAGGAGTTGGGGTACAGGTTTCCGGACACCTCCCTATCGGGTGGACTTTGGGGTGTGGGTGGGATTGAAACCGAAGCCGGGAGTGGTAAGTTCTCCAGTCTGATAAACCTCAGGAAATGGGGCTTGGACTTTAAGGCGGCTTTCTTCTCCGTGAGGGATTTCCGCAGGGCTTACGTCGGTAAGGCCTACTACCCACAGATGCACCACATCTTTCTGACCGTTAGAAGAGAAACGTTCTTCGCGGGATACCACGGGTATACGGTAATCCTGGAGAAGGGGAACGTCTCAAACCTCAGAAACGGTAGGGATTTTTATTCCAGATTGCAAAGGGACATCCGCTTCGGGGTGTTCAGGGTGTACGGCGGTCTTTCTTACCTCTTGCGGGCTGGGGTGAATTCGGTCGTTTTTGAGAACGGCCGTCTGTCCTATACGGAAATTGAGGACGGATACTCCCACGATGTGGGTCTCTTCCTGTTCGGGAACACCGAGGGTTTTCCCCTGACGGTTTCCTACGGTGTGCGCTCGGGGTTTTACAAGGTGGAGGGAGGGGGTGGGTTCAACGTCGCACCGGCATTCCTCATAGGTGTGTCCTACGGGTGGAGGGGTTTTGTAGTGGGATTGGGTTTTGAATCATCCTACAGGTTTCCAACGCTGACGGAGAGCATGTCCTACTCCCCCAGGCCGAGGGGCTTTATCGTAGGCAATCCGGAGCTGAGGGCGGAGAGGGGTTTCGGGTGGAATTCCTTTATCGGATTTGAAAGGGAGGGCTTTTCCGTGGACGCAAACCTCTTCACGCTTCTCATACGGGATTACATAGAACTCTCACAGGAGGGGGATACGCTGTTCTCTTACGTCAACCTTCCGGGTCACACACTTGTGAGGGGTTTGGAATTGGAGGTGGATCTGGAGAGGGGGTTGTTCTCCGGGGAGGTTTCCTATACGCTCATCTACGGAACGTACGGCGAGAGGAGGCTCTTCGGCATCCCTCCACCCTCCGCGAACTTCTCCTTTACCTACGGCCTGTTTTACCTCCTTGGTGAGTACAGGTTCGGGACGAGGGGGGTTGCACCGGGGGAGGTGGAAAGGGAAGGGCACCTGCTCCTCTCCCTCGGCACCTCCTTTGATTTCATGGGAATGGATGTGGTGATGGGTGTGAGAAACATCCTCAACTCCGTGGTCTACAGGACATCCGATCCCAAGAGTCTCCCGATGCCGGGACGGGGTTTCCATTTGAGCCTGCAGAGGAGCTTTTGAAACGCTTAGAATACTTTCGCTATGGAGATGATCTTCGTCAAGAGCAATCCGAAGGCCGCCGTTAACGTCCGGTTTGTAAAGGGAAGCGAGGGTGGGTTCAAGGGGAAAACCCTGAAGGTAAAGATCCCGGATCTCCCAAAGCCCTTTGCCCTTAGGCTTGCTGGAGCTGAAGCCTACAGGCGTCTCAAGGCTATAGGTGCCGGATCGGCCTACGTGAAAAAACCCTACTTCCTGAGCTGGGAGGACTGGTACACCTACGTCTATGAGGGTTTCAAGCTCGCCTCATATGAGTACACCCGCTTCGTAAAGAGGAGGGGTGAGCTCACCGTTTACTGGCAGGGGGAGGAGAACAGGACAACGGAGAGGGTGGATGTGATGGTTGAGGCCACGAACTTCGCCAGGGATCTGGTGAACACACCCCCCAACATAGCAACCCCCTCTTATCTTAAGGAAATCGCCGAGGATATTGCGGAAAGGAACGGATACGAGTTAAAGGTTTACGGAAGAAAAGACCTTGAGGCTATGGGTATGAACGCCTTCCTCGCGGTTGCAGCCGGCTCCTCTAAAGAGCCTTACCTCGTCCATCTGGTACACAGACCGAAAAGGGGTAAGAGGAGGATAGCGTTGGTGGGGAAGGCCATAACCTTTGACAGCGGTGGCCTTTCCCTGAAAACCTCTCAGGGGATGCTCACGATGAAGATGGACAAGGCGGGGGCGTGCGTTATCCTTGCGGTTTTTCACGTCCTAAAAAGACTTGGGACGGATTACGAGATTCACGGCATTTTCGCCACCACCGAAAACATGCCCGACGGTGGGGCCTATCGCCCCGGAGATGTGGTCAAGAGCTACTCCGGGAAAACGGTGGAGATTCTCAACACGGATGCCGAGGGTAGACTGACACTGGCCGACGCCCTCGCATACGCATCGGATCGTCAACCCGATTACCTCATAGATCTCGCCACTCTGACGGGGTCCTCCATCGTAGCCCTTGGGGAGTTTACCGCCGCCCTCTTCTCCAACGATTTCCCCCTTGAGAAGGCCCTGAGGGAGGCCGCCTACAGGTCCGGTGAGAGGCTCTGGCCCATGCCCCTTGAAGATCCCTTCATAAGGGAAAAGCTCTCATCCCAGATAGCGGACTTGAAGAACATATCGGGTGATAGGTGGGGTGGTGCGATATTTGCCGCTCAGTTTTTAAGCGAGTTTGTAAAGGAGGGTGTCAGATGGGCGCACATAGACATAGCCGGTCCGTCCTTTAACACGAGGGAGTGGGGGTACAACCCCGCAGGGGCTACGGGTTTTGGGGTGAGGACGCTTTTGAACCTTTTGGCGGCGGATTTACCTTAGGACGGGGACTTCCGTCGTATAATTGACGGGCGTGTTGAGGTTTTTCTGGATCGGTTTGATTTCCGTTTTCCTCCTTGCAGCCGTTGTTCCCCTTTTGTGGCCTTCCAAAAACGGTAAGAAGAGCGTGACGGACGAGAGGTTGGACGTCATAGTGCTGAACGGGACGAAAAGACACAGGCTCGCCTACAACGTCTCGCAGTACCTGAGGAGCAAGGGAATAGATGTGCTACACTACGGGAACGCGGACACGACTTACGCCCAAACCTTCATAATAGATCGCAAGGACAGCGTCTCTCTCTCCAACGCCAAGAAGGTCGCCAAGTATGTAAAGGGTAAGCTGATATACGTGCCTGATACGGACAACCTGGCAACCGTATACATAATACTCGGCCAGGACTACAGATGATCCCCCTCCTCTCCTACACCTACGTCGCCGGTGTAGAGGTTTACGGGGTTAAGCTCTTCAAAAAATCCTTTGTGGAGGAGGTGTTCGGATACAGGAGGACCTTCTTCCCGTTCAGGAGGACAAAACCTCTGAGGTTCTCCCCACACATCCTCAGAAGTGGCAAGGAAAGGCTTGAGAGGATATACAGGGACAGTGGCTTTTTTAGGGTCGTCGTCCGTGTCTCCGACAGCCTTACCCCGAAGGGGAGGGTTATCAGGGTTTACGTTGAGGAAGGTCCCAGGTACACCATAAGGGAAATACACCTCCCCGACGACGCCAGAGGGTTTTTCAAACTGAGTCTTCCCCGACCCTACTCCAGGGCCTTTCTGACAAACCTTGAGGTGAAGCTCGTTGAGTTCTACCAGGAGAGGGGATACCCCTTCGCCAAGGTCAGGAGAGAGGAGGAGGTTGAAGAAACCTATGTAAGGGTCAGGTTTGACGTGGATAAGGGTGGGAGGATCGGCATAAGGGAGGTTGCCTTTATGAGCGCCGATACGACCCTACTGAACGTGAGGAGGAAGATACTCTACAGGGAGGTGGTGTTCAAAAAGGGGGAGTGCTTTTCCCTGTCAAAGCTCACGGAGAGCCTAAGCAGGCTTTACAGAACCCTCCTCTTCACGTCCATCAGGTGGGATCTGAGGGATATAAGACCGGCCGGTGAAGGGGTATGTGGGGATTCAACCGCCACCCTTGTCTTTTACCTCAAGGTGGGAAAACACCGCATATTGGACATATCCGCCGGTCTTCAGAGCGAGAGCGAAAAACCCCTCCTCTTCAGCTTGGAGGCCTCCTTTCAACACGTAAACCTCTTCAACAACCTGCAAAGGGTTCAGGTCTCATCCTCAAACGTACTGGACATGCTCAACCAACGTGTGGACAGGTTTAGGGGGGATGTGGTCTACCAGGAGCCTTATTTCCTTGACTTTTACCTGAAGGCCAACGTCAGGCTCCAGGGAGAGTACGACTCAAACAAGATGACCCGGCGGATAGGTCTGAACGGGGAGGTTATAAAACCCTACGTTTTAAACAGGGTGGAGATTTCCCTCGGCCCCTCCGTTGATATGCGGTGGTTTGACACGACAGCCTACAGGGTCATAAAGGTCTTTCAGAAGGTTTACGTGGACACAAGGGATGACATATTTGACCCCAACTGGGGATCCGTCCTGAGCTTTTACTTGGAGGAGGCGGGCGCGGGCAGGTTTGGCGATTACGATTTTCTAAAGGTCGTTTCGGAAATATCCGTATATCAGAAGTTTTTCAGAAGTGAGTGGAAGTGGGCGGCGAGGTTGAGGTTGGGCAGGGCGGAGGCGGTTTTGAGATCCGATACCTTACCCTTCTTTGACCTCTTCACGCTCGGAGGGGAGGGACAGGTTAGGGGGTACGATAGGTACTCAATAGGCCCCTCCCTTGAGGGTTGCGTTGGAGACGTGTGCAAGGCGGGGGTAAGTCTACTGGTGTTCAACTACGAGGTGAGGAGAAGGGTGTGGAACAACGTGGGGTTTGTGGTGTTCTTCGATTACGGACAGCTCTCGGGAGACGTGGGGTATTCGGCCGGACTTGGTATCAGGTATTTCACCCCCATAGGACCCCTGAGGGTGGATTGGGGTCTGCGCCTTAAGGGCAGATCCCCCACGGATAGGGGAAAGGTTTATGTGGGCATAGGGCATATGTTCTGAGATAGAATTCCAAGTGTTCCCCTTCGTTCCGGATACCGGGGAGATACAGGTTTACACCTCTTACGTCTACCAGACCTTGGACATAAACAGCTGCAGGAGGGAGGAGCTGGAAAACCTACCCTTCCTGACACCCGATCAGGTCAAAAACGTCCTGTCCAACCGCCCCTACAGGGACTGGGAGGATTTCCTGAGGAGGTCGGGTCTTCCCCCCGTTGTGGCGATGAACATGAGGAGGTTTGTGGTGTTTGGGAAGGGGAGACACCACTACGCCCTTTTCCTCAGGGCAGGCTCTGGGGGGGTTAGGTTGAGCGTTAAGGGAAAAAGGGGTGATTACTCGGCCTACGTGTACGCGGGTGGGAGAACCTCCTTTGCCCTTTTCTACGGAGGGTTCACAAGGGTGGCCTTTGGAAACCTCTTCCTCTCTTCCCCCCTCGGATTTGCGGGTTATTCCGGTTTTTACACGGGTGGATGGGGGCCGAGATACGTCCTTTACGCACCCCCCTCCCTCTTCTTCGGTGTGGGAAAGTGGGGGGTTAAGGTTGACACGTTCGGGGTGATAGGGGGGGTGTTCGGTTATTCGGGTGGTGTTTTCCTCATACGGGAGTGGGGTGGAACACACCACGGTGTGGGTTATTTAAGATACGGACCGGCCGTGTTTGAAACCGCCCTTTCACGGGGGTTTAAGGGTTTTGGTGTGGCCGTGTACAAAAACGGTGTGGGGTTCAGGTGGAAGTACTCCCAAGGGGACGGCTTTTGGCCGGAAGGAAATCCAAGGGAATCCCATTCCGTCTGGTTTTCCGTTCCCCTGAGGGGTTCGTCTCTGAGGGCTTACATATCCGGGGATAGGAGGAGGTTGACTTGGACGTACCCCTGGAAAGGGGGAAGGTTGAGGGTGGAACACGAGGAGGTCTGGAGGGTATCCCTGAAGGTGGGCTGGTTGGAAGGGGGGGTATGTCAGGGATGTGTCTGGAAGGGGATCGGTGTGAGGGGACTGAGGGTCAGGGTTTACGCCTTTGAGAGGGAGGGTATTCCCTTCTACGACAACGCTTACGGCGGTAGGGTTTTCACGTCAAGGAGGGGTTTGAGGGTATCGGCCACCGTATGGAAATCCTTCGGAAGGTCAAGAACGGGTTTTGAGGGGTTTTACGA
>JALWZG010000026.1 GCA_027002825.1 Caldifarciminota bacterium | reverse complement strand
GAGATGATCTTTTTCAGAATGCGGCCGTTGGTGTCGGCGAGGTATATGTCCATCCCCTTATCAAAGGACCACTCGTAGCGGCCCTTCTTCCGAGGCTCCTCCCTCCAGGTAGTCGTGTCCTCGTGGGTGGAGGCGTATATGAGGTAGGGAGGGTTGGGGAAGTGGGGGTGGAAGAAGGAGCAGGTGGTCTTCCCCTTCCCCGGTGAGATCTGCTTTATGTGGCTGCCGTCCGCCCGCATTACGTATATGCGGTAGTGCGACTTTCCGGGGGGGATCCCCTGGAAGGAGATGTACCTGCCGTCGGGTGAGAAGTAAGCCTCCCCGTTCTCCCCCTCGCGGGTGAGCTGGACGGGATCTATGAGGTACCTCTTCTCAAGGGCCGTAAAGGAAAACAAAAGAGCCGTTGCCATCCGCCTATTTTAAACCCGTGAAGTGCCGGGGGCGGGACTTGAACCCGCACGGGCAAAGCCCACCAGATCCTAAATCTGGCGCGTCTACCAGTTCCGCCACCCCGGCCCGCGGTTGTGTATTTTAAACCCGTCAAAAGACGGCTTTTAGACCCTCTACTATAAGTTTGACGGAGTAGGCCGAGAGGAGGATCATGAAGATCTTTGAGATGGCCGTAGCCCCTCCCCTTCCGAGAACGGCCAGTATGAAGGAGGAGTTGAAAAGGGCAAGGGAGGTTAAAACCACGTTTACGGCCATGGCCAGAGCCGTTATGAGGTGTCCGACGGAGGATACGAGGCTCAGAGCGGTGGTCAGAACGGCTGGGCCTACGATGAGCGGAATGCCGAGGGGGACTATTCCGAGGTCCTCTGTCTTCCTCTTGAACCCTTCGGTGGAGAGGAGATCTCTGACGGAGAGGACGAGCAGGAGTACACCGCCTCCCACCTTGAAGTGGTCGGGTGTTATGGAAAAGAGCCTGAGAAGGTAATCACCCAAGAGTATGAAGCCCTCCGAGACCACAAAGGCGAACACACCGGACTGGAGGACGACCTTTCTCCGGGCCTTCTCGCTCAACCCACCCGCGAGGGCTATGAAGGTGGGGACAACCCCTACGACGTCTATGGCTATGAATATGGAAAAAAAGGCCTGTGCGAAAGCACCCATTCAAAGCGGCGATTCTACACCTGTCAAAGCCTTGCACCGAGGGACTTGAGATAGTGGGCGACTTCCCTGCCGCCCGAGAAGAGGGCGAGGGCCAGAGGTGTGTATCCGGACCTGTTCTGGACGTTTAGGAAACGTGCCGCCCCTCTCTTCACGAGGACTTTCACCGCTCCGAGGTGTGGGTAGAAGGCGGCGTAGTGTAGTAGGCTGTTCCCCAACTCGTCAACCTCCTCCACCAGGGAGGGGTTGGTGGATAGGAGGAGGGTAAACGCCTCCAACCATCGCGGGTCCATGGGACCGGATCTGTGCACCTCCCTGATGAGGGCCTTCATAAGGGGAAAGGTTGCCTTAAGCCTACCCTCCTCAACGGCTTCTCGCAAAACATGGGGCAACTTCTTGACAACCTTGAGGAATGCCCCCGGTTTAAGAAGCGGCATTACAGTCTTCACCACCTCCGGATCACCCCCACGCAGCAGGTCATCAACATAGTCGGAGAGACTTCTGCCCGACAGGAAGGAGAGGAGCAACGCCCTCTGCTCTTCATCACACGCCTTGAGGAGTTTAAAGGCCAGAGCGACGTTCAGGTGGGGTGTTAACCTCTCCGGACCGTAAAGTGAAAACCCCCTGCACGCCTTTTCCGGGTCATCCAGTTCCATCAGGAGGGAGATGAAATCCTGCGGAGGGATGCGGGAGAAGGCGTTTTTGAGGTCTCCTTCGTCCAGGTCCATATCAAAGGCAACTATGAGATCCGGAAGACGGGAGCGGTTTATGGGGAGATGTGAACGCGCGAGGAGTAGGAACGCATCCCTACTACCCCTTTTAACCGCATCCAAGAGCGGTTTCACCGCCCATTCCGGAAGTGAAACCCTCTCCGGTATCTCCACGTCCTCTCCAAGGAGGACCTTTATCAGAACGGTGAGGTCTACCGGAAGATTTGGAAAGTGGGGGAGGAGGGCGCGCATCACACTCCCCTCAAACCCATCACCCATCAAAACACCCAAAACGGACACCGCCCTTTCGGGGTCCAGCCCGTTCAAACCTCCGATCACGGCCGAGCGCAGAGGGGAATCGGAGAGTAGGACGTCCGGATTGCGCCTCAAAACCACCGGAAGCGCCCAGAGCAGCTCCTCATAGGAGAGGCCACGGGAGGAGAAAAGCCTCAATGTGGTCTCCTCTATCCATCTGAGCTCCGGATTTTCCGTATGCGGTGAGCCGGCCAAAAGGAGGAGAAAGGCGTTTTCAAGGCGACAGTACCGTAGGGCGTAATCCAACGGCAAAAAACCCTTGTCATCCTTAGAGGCGATTTCCAAGGACGGCAGGCTTGAAAGTATGTGGGCCAGCGTCTCATACCTCCCAACGGCGGCGTAATGGATGACGGTTTCCCCCTTTTCGGTCAGGGCCTGCGGATAGGCCCCCTCCTCCAAGAGGAGGTCCACGGTCGTGGGATCGCCACCCAAAGCGGCGAGATGGAGGGGTGTCTCACCCCATGCGTTGGTCTGGTTTACGGCTTTATTCGGGTCGTGGGCCTTTAGCAGAAACGTCTCCACCACTTCGTTTCTACCGAAAAGGGCGGCGTAGTGTAGAACGGTGTTCTCGTTGTGATCGCTGGAGTAGACCGATACGTCCCCCTCCCTTATCCTGACCACCAGGTTCTTCAGTTTGGCCGGATTACCCCCACGCAACACCCTGTAAACCCCCACCAGAGAACCCCAGGAAGGCTCGGATAGGACAAAGCGGGTTAGCATACCACGGGCCGAAAATTCTACACCGGGTGGCGGATGTAAAATAGGGAGTTATGTCGTACCTGATGGGCATGAGCTTGAAACCCCTGGACCTGACGACCTTTCCGGTAGTGGCACTCTTAGAACACAGGGAGGGGCGGATAAACTTCCGGGGATTGGAGATGTGCCAGAGGAGGGATGACGTCTTCGCCCTTCTGAGGGCTTACTCCTGCAAGAAACTCGCCGTCAACTTTTTGTACCTACCGACGAAGAACCGCGGGAGGGGTAGGAAGGGTTATGTGCCTCCGAAGTTCCGGATGGATATGTACCTGGACGTCCTGAGGGATTTTGAGGAGAGCGCATCCGAGAGGGGGGTTGAGGTGTTCTTCGTACACGCGGCGAGGATATACGGGAAAAACCCCCTACCCTCACGCTCCACTTTGGCGGGTTTGAGCAGGCGTTTTAAAGCCCTGAGCGAGTACATAACGGGTGTTGAGAAGGTGTGCTTTCTGGAATACGACTGGAAGGTTCAAATGGCGGATCTCTTTGACGCCCTGGCGACGGCCCTTGGACTGTACTTTGCCGTGTTGGGCCGCACGTACGTTGAAAACGTGGGAGGCCTTCAGGTGCATATACCCCTGATATGACCGTAAGGGACGAGAACAACGTTCAAGGGGCGCTAATAATAGAGAGCCTGTTCCAAGAGGTGTTCCCGGATTACTGGGGGTGGGATTACATAACCGTCATGAACTACCTGAGGACGGGTGGAAGGATATTCGTAGCCTACGAGAAGGATGACGTTTTGGGTGCGGCCTTCTTGAGGAAGATGGACGACAGGCTCTGGGAGTTGACCGTGATAGGCGTTTTCCCAAAGCACAGGGGAAAGGGTGTGGGGAAGGCGCTCATGAAAAAGGTGGTCTCCAACGTGAAGGGGGATATATTCCTCCACGTAAAGACCGACAACCTTCCCGCCATCAGGCTGTACGAGTCCTTCAACTTCAGGAAGGTCAGACGCATTCCGAAGTTCTACTCCACGGGTGAGGACGCCTATCTTATGCTCCTCAAACGCACACCGAGATGACCCCGGAAACTGTCGGAGGGGTAAGGGTAATCCCTCCTGTAATGCACCCCTCTGCTCTCCCTCCTCCAAAGGGCGGCCATTATCACCGCCCGTGCCAGCCCTCCCACACCTGAGACTCCTTCAAGTCTGCTCGCACCCTCCATCAGTCCCTCCTCATCCCGCTCCACCCCGGCGCACCTCTCCATGACCTCCCGGATCAGCCTCAAGTCCTCCTCACCCTTTCCCACCACCACCTCTATCTCTTGGAGGAATCGGAACTCCGGCCACTCCGATATGTCGTTCTCCACGTCAAGGGCAACCCTGTATCCGAAGACCATCGCTTCAAGTAGGGAGTTTGAGGCGAGGCGGTTGGCCCCGTGTGCGCCCGTGCACGCGCACTCCCCTAAGGCCCACAACCCCTTCAGGTTGGTCCTGCCCCACACATCGGTCCTCACACCCCCCAGGCTGTAATGGGCGGCGGGGGATATGGGGACCCTGAGTCCGAAGGTTTCCGCAAGTCCTTTGGCCATGGGAAACCCTTCCAGATCCACACCGCTGAGGTCAAGAAAGACCTCTCCATGTTCCCTCCTGAACCTGTATATGGCCCTCGCCACCACATCCCTTGGAAGCAGGGGGTTCACCACGTCCTTACCCTCACCGTCAACTATTCGCGCCCCCGCACCTCTCAAGGCCTCCGTGAGAAGCACGGGGGGATCCGTTAGGGCTACGGTGGGATGAAACTGGACGAATTCCAGGTCCGTCAGATACGCCCCGGCCTCGGCCGCCACGGTTATACCTCTGCCCACCGTGGAGGGTGGGTTGGTCGTGCGTTTCCAGAGCGCCGCATAACCACCCGTTGCCAGGACTACGGCGTCCGCCTCAACCTCCCTCCCGTCCTCCAACCCAACACCCACCACCCTTTCCCCTTCCTTGAGCAACCCCACAACGTGGGAGTGGATCCTCTCCACGTTTCCCCTCTGTCGCACCCTTTCATCAAGGAACTCCAAAAGTCTCCTACCGGTTTCATCCCCGACGTTCCAAACCCTTGGGAAGGAATGTCCTCCTTCAAGGTGGGGTGTGTCTTTGAACCTGAAGCCCATCTGGACGAGCTTGTTCACGAGCATAGGGCCGTAATGCACCATAACCATGGTCGCCTTTTTATCGTTGAAATACCCTCCGGCCTTTACGCTGTCCTCGTAGTGGAGCAGGGGACTGTCGTGGGGATCGAGGGCTGCCGCTATGCCGCCCTGCGCCCAGAACGTGTTCGCCATGTCCATCTCCTTAGGCGATACCAAGACCACCTTGGCCTTTTTCAGGCTCAAGGCCACCCACAATCCCCCTATCCCACCTCCGGCCACCACCACCCTCATACCCCGAACAGGTCTTTAAAGCCCTCCATAAGTGCGGTTTCCAACCTCTCCATCTCCCTTTCCCTTGTCCTAACCTTGTGGTCGTAGCCCAGGGCGTGGAGCACACCGTGAAAGATGCGACGTGCGATCTCGTACTCGTCGTGTTTTAGGAAGGACGGGCATATCACCACCTCCCTGACACCGTTATACCTGAACGTCAGGACGTCCGAGGGTTTTCTCTCCCCGAAATACCTTCCCTTTAAGGAGGCCATGTAATCCTCATCCACAAAGGCGACGGTTATACCCTCCGGGTCTATACCGACCCTTTCAAACGAGCGCCTGACGGCCTCCCAAAACCCGCGAGGGGGCCTCCAATCCGTGAGGTTCACAAACTCCAAGGTGTGAATTTTAAGATCGCCCGTTGTGTTGACGCGGACGCCCAAACGTGTTAAAATTTGTTCTTGTTCTGGATAGCGGCCGTCTCCTGTCCCTACGGTTATGACGAGTGTGTCCTGAAGTTTGAACAGCGCATAGACGTTCGGAGGGACGGTGCTCTACTCGTCAGGGAGGACATAACCGTCCTCGCAAAGGGTGAGAGGATCAAGAGGGGGATATACAGGGAGTTTCCCACGAGGTACAGGTTTCTCGGAATGTATTTCAACCTTGACTTTGAACTCCTGGAGGTTTTAAGGGACGGGAGGCGGGAAAACCACTTTACGGAACGGACGGACAGCAGTGTGAGGGTGTACATAGGGAAAGAGGACGTCCTCCTGAAGGAGGGGGTGTACAAGTACACACTGATCTACAGGACGAGGTGGCAGATAGGACACTTTAAAGAGCACGATGAGCTCTACTGGAACGTAAACGGGACCGGCTGGGAGCTCCCCATAAACTCGGTGAAGGCAGTTGTAAAGCTGCCCGGTGTTCCGGTGGAGGAGGTGGAGTACGCGGCCTACGTGGGTTTTTACGGAGAGGAGGGGGAGGATTACGTGGTTTATAGCGATGACTCCGGTGGGGTCGTATTTGAAATCACAAGGCCCCTGGCGCCGGGTGAGAACCTGACCGTAGTCCTGGGCTGGCCCAAGGGCTACGTCACGGAGCCCGGCGCCTACGATAAGGTGATGCGGGTTGTAAAAAGCAATCCCATCATGGGTTTTTCCGCGGCCTTCCTGATACTCTCACTTCTTTACTACATCGTCTTGTGGTTTCTGATAGGGAGGGACCCACCGAAAGGGACAACGGTACCGGTTTTCAAACCTCCGAGGAACCTCTCCCCCGGAGCGATGCGCTACATAATGAACATGGGCTATGACAAGAAGTGCCTTACGGCCAACCTGCTGAGTCTGGCCGCCAAGGGTAGGCTGAGGATAATAAACAGGTTTGATGACGTGTACACCCTGAAACCCGTGGACGATGCTCCGGAAGACGGAACGCTGACGGAGGACGAGCTCGCCGCCCTTCCCAAGAGGGTGATAACCGTCGCCAAGAAGGACGACCCCAAAGACTACTCACCCGAAATGATAGATGTGCTTAAGGAGATGCACAAAAGGCCCAAAGCCGTTTTGAGAAAAAAGTTCGGCAAGTACTTCAGGTCCAACACCTTTCCGACCAGCCTACCGATACTCGTTTACCTCTTCATAGCCGTGGGCATGGTTCTTGGAATTATGGCCATCCCCTTTATAGTCCTGTTGTCCTTCATGCTCTTTTGGGGAATACTGCTTTACAACGCAGAGGTTGAGGATTTGAGCGAGTTCTCCTTCCCGTCCCTTCCACAAGTCGCACGCAATCCATGGAACCTACTTCTGTTGCTCCGCCTAAACTATAAATTCTTGGTTTTTCTGCTTGCGGCCGCGTTTTTGAGGACGTTGGTGGTCTTTATAACCACGGGGGTACTCGTCCTTCTGGCCTGGGTATGGGAATACTACATGAGAAGGCCCACAAAGGAGGGTCGCAAACTCATGGACGAGATCGAGGGTTTCAGGCAGTTCCTCCAGACGGCCGAAAAGGAGAGGCTGAAGGAGATTTACGGGGATGACTTAACGGGAATATACGAGAGGTTTCTCCCCTACGCCTACGCCCTTGGAATATTGGACACATGGGTTGAGAAGTTTGAGGACAGCCTGAAGGATTACAAGCCTTCATGGTACGAGGGTCGCTATACCTTCAGCGTGCCGGTTGTCAGCTCTTTTACCACGGGGTTGGATGCGGCGATTCCGGGTTGGACCAACCTGAGCGCTCCCGGAAGCACCTCCGGTTTTTCCGGTGGGTTCTCCGGAGGGGGATTCGGTGGGGGT
>JALWZG010000025.1:2342-24757 GCA_027002825.1 Caldifarciminota bacterium | reverse complement strand
GGCGAGCTCTACGGTGGGTTTCTCCCAATCCTCTCAGGGGATTACCACGTTGAGTTCGTCGGAGAGGGTAAGGTCAAGGGGATGGAGGATCTGGTGCGTGGGATAAAACACCCGGCGTTTGAGCCTACGAGGTACGCCTATCTTGAGGTCAGGTGTGATGACAGGAGGATACCAAGGGAGATCTTCAGCGCACTCTCCGCCCTTGAGAGGATGTACCTCAGGAAGTTCAAGGCGAGGGAAAGGGGCATAAAAGAGGCCCTCAACCTCCTAAGGGCCAAGACCTATGAGGTCCTCGGAGGTGAGTGGGCATTCATGAACACACCGCACGGCAGGTTGGTGTGCGCCCGTGAGGTCGGCAGGGAGGACTTCGGCATCTTCCTCTCGGACACCTTTTACTCGGTGAAGGGGCAGAGGTTTGTGATGGACCACTCGTTCGCAAACGCCCCCTTTGTCGTGGGCGCATCGCCCGAGGATGGGGGGGAGTACGTGTTCGTGGGTTATCTGAGCGAGGGGGAGAAGGTCGTGGATAGGTTGAAGGAGCTCAAGAAAACCTCCGTCTCCTTTCACCTGCCCTCGGAATCCCTCTCACCGAAGGAGCAGGAGGTCATAGACGTTCTGCACAGGTACAGAAACGTCCTCCTCATAGGACCTCCGGGTACGGGAAAAACCCACACGGCGAGGCGTGTGGCCGAAAGGGTGGCCGGAAGGGAGGGTTACAACTGGATACTCCTCCAGGCCTCCCCCTCCCTGAGGTACGAGGACTTCGTAGAGGGGTTGAGACCGAGAGAGGGAAGAGGGGGAGTGGTTTTTGAGGTCTCGGAAGGCCCGTTTATGAGGATGGTGCGAGCGGCCCGTGAGAATCCGGAGGAGAGGTTTCTCGTAATACTGGACGAGATGAACAGGGGAAACGTCCCCGCCATACTCGGAGACCTCCTCTACGCCTTGGAGTACAGGGGAAGACCCGTCATAACACCCTACTCAAAGGGCCCCTTAATCGTCCCCGAAAACCTGTACTTCATCGGAACGCTGAACGAACGGGATGTGAACACCCTGAGGTTGGACCAGGCCATATTGCGAAGGTTTGCCGTGGTGTTCTTTGAGCCGGACGAGGGGGAGCTGAAGGCCCATTTGAAGTCCAAGGGTTGGGAGGAGGAGGATATATCCTGGGCCCTGAAGATCTTCAGGGAGCTTAACAGGTTGGTGAACGGAGACCTGGGACACGCCTACTTCTTTGCGGAAAGTCCAGAAGATCTCCGCATGAAGGTGCATTACTTCATAAGACCGCTGGTGCGCCTGAAGACGGGAAAGGACGTGTACGAGGTCCTGGAGGGTCTGATTTGAGGTGGAGGCCGCTCTTCCTGATCCTCCTGTGGATACTCACCCTCTCCGGAATACTCTCCTCTTTCTGGGTTGTGAACAAACTGGAGGAGAACGCCAAAAAGAGTTCAAGGGCCCTGAGCATACTCGTATCCACCCTCCTCATAAGCTCCCTCTCCGACGAGGAGATCTACCAGAACCTCAAGAAGGTCACGGTTGACATAGACTTTCCCGTTGCCATTCTTGACAACAGGGGGAAGATAAGGGTCGTCAAAAACGTGGCCGAGGGTAATGTGAACGTGCTGAGGTTCAAAGAGGACATAACCTTCCACGGTATGAAGATAGGGGAGCTGCGATACGATTACCCCGCCTATACGAAATGGCTCAGACTTGTGGGCGTCGCCCTCTTCTTGAGCCTGCTCTTTCTATCCCTCGTCTTCTTCTACGCCGCGTACTTCTACAGGAGGTACGAGTACTCCGAGTTCTGGGCGGGTTTTGCGAAGGGTCTGGCCCACCAGCTTGCAACGCCCATATCCTCCCTCTACGGTTGGTACGAGTACGTGAAGGAAAAGCTTCCGCCCGAAGTTCGTGAGGGTATAAGGAGGGATCTTGACAGGCTCTCCTCAATACTGAGGAGGTTTTCCAAGCTCGGCGGCGATGTGGAGCTGAAGGAAATCAGGCTGAGACCCATAGTTCTGGACGTCGTCTCCTACCTGAGGAGGAGGTTCAAGAACGTGGAGATAGACGTGGATATACCGGAGGGGGTAAAGATCCTCGGAGATGCGGAGCTCGTGGGATGGGCGGTTGAGAACTTCGTGAAGAACTCCGTTGAGGCCGGTGCCACCAAGATAAGGATAACGGCCGAGGTCGGGGAAAAGGAGGTGTGCGTAAGCACAACGGACAACGGTAAGGGTTTTACAAAGGAGGGTCTCAGAAAGGCCTTTAAAGAGTCCTTTTCAACCAAACAGAGGGGCTGGGGTGTGGGTCTGACCCTCGTCAAGAAAATAGCAGATCTGCACGGCGGCCGCGTTTTTATAAGGGAGAGTGAGCCTTACTACCGCACAACCGTTGTACTCTGCCTGAAGCGTCTTTAGAATTCCCGCAACCTTGCCCATAAGAGAGATAAACCTCCTGAGGGACAGGAACGTCGCCGCGCTTACCTTTTCGCAGGCCATATCCCAGCTGGGGGACCGTATAAACAACATGGCCATCCTCGGTCTGCTCGGAATTCACGCGGCCGGGTCCTCCGAGTACGGATTTCTCGCCTTCTGGACGGTTATACCCGTGGCCATCTTCGGCCCCATAGCGGGGGCCATAGCGGACAGGTTCAACAGGAAACACCTCATGATTTTGGCGGACGTCATGAGGGGACTGATTGTCCTCTCCCTACCCTTCCTCTTCAAGATGAGCAAAGAGATGCTCGTAGTTTACGCCTCCGTGTTCGCCGTCTTCACGTTCACCGTCCTCTTCAACTCCGCCAAGAACGGTGTGGTCGTGCATGTCGCCGGAAGCAGGGACAGGATAGCCGTTATAAACGGCCTGATGAGCTTCTGGGGGAGGATAGCCACGGGCCTGGGAATACTCTTCGGTGGGATAATCTCGGACCAGAACCTCTGGAGGGGAAGGGGATTTGAGGGGTGGGAGGTCGGACTGGTTGTGGATGCGGTAACCTTCTTTGCCTCGGCCTTTCTCATACTTTTCATAGCGGCCTCAGGGGAGTACATAAAACCAGATAACAGGGACGCGAAAATAGATTACTGGAGCGCCCTGAAGAGCGCCGCCGCCTTTATAAAGAGGAGGAAGATCCTGCTCCACTCCCTCACGGCGGCCGCCCTAATATCCCTCGTGGGAGGTGCCACCTACATCCTGGGGATAGTGAAACTCCAGAAGATAGGCCAGACGACGACAGGACAGTTGGGTGTGGCGGGTGGGATTTACGGTCTGGGTCTGTTCATAGGGTCATACCTGGCCGGGAGGATACTTCCGGGGAGGGAGTACAAGTTCCTATGGAGGAGCATAATAGTTCTTGCCCTTTCCCTCTTCGGCATGGCCCTTACGGTGAACCTGTGGTTGCTCCTTCCCATAGCCGCAGTAGGTGGAGTGGCCACGTCAATAGGCTTCATAGCCCTCGACTCAATATTCCAGAAGTACTCTTCCGCCGAGTACATAGGGAGGGTGGTTATACTGAAGGATGTCGTTAATGCCCTTACCTTCACGTCAACCGTTCTCGTACTCGGTAAGTGGAACGATATTCTCGCCTCCCGTATTGGGTTTGAGAGCGCCCTGAACTACAACCTCATAGGTGTGGGTTTGTTGGTGTTGCTCTTCCTCCTGGTAAGGAGATTCGTAAATGGATAGGTTTTTCGGCAGGTTTGAGGGGGAAAAGGCGTATGTGATGGGAGAGGAGTTCCATCACCTGCACAGGGTCCTCAGGTACGGTGTTGGGGATGAGGTGAGGGTTTTTGACGGAAAGAGGGAGTTCGTGTGCGAGATAACGGAGATAAACGCTCCGGAAAGGAGGGCTGTGCTGAAGGTGATCCGTGAGCTCCCCCCTCTCCTGCCGCCGATAAGTCTGGTGGTGGCCGTCTCTCCTCCCAAGGGTCAGAGACTTGACGAGCTCATAGCCCGCCTTGTTGAAATGGGGGTATCCGAGATAGTCCCCATGATTTGTGAGAGGACGGTGAGGCGCCCAAAAGAGAAAAAGGAGAGGTGGGAGAGGATAGCCCTCTCCTCCGCAAAACAGTGCGGGAGGACGGACGTACCCCACATCCACCCACCCATGACCCTGAAGGAGACCCTCTTGAAGTTCCGGGATTACGAGGGTAAGTTCGCCGGTCTCATAGGAAGCAGCACGCCCATAACCGCAATAAGTCCGGAAAAAAGGAACATCGTCCTGATAGGACCTGAGGGGGATTTCACGGATCGGGAAAAGGAGGAGATCGTGAAGGCGGGCTTTAAAGGTTTCTCACTTGGAAGGATAATCCTCAGGGTTGAGACGGCGGCTGTGGTCTCCGCGGCCTGTCTGCTTCAGAAGGCCTGGGCCTTGAGCATGGAGTAAAACTCCTCCATCCCCTCCGAGGCCTTTTTCCTCAGGACTACATCCGCTACAGACGATACGGGTGTGCTTTCGGGGTTTATCTCAACCACCTTAGCGCCGTACTCCTTCGCCACGTAGGGCAGCTGGGCGGCGGGGTACACGAGGGCGGACGTCCCTATTACGACGAAGATATCGGAGGATCTCGCTATCTCCCAGCTCTTCTGCAAGACATCCACGGGAAGAGGCTCACCGAACCACACCACGTCCGGCCTTAGCATGCCACCGCACTCCCTGCACTTGGGGGGATATTCGGGCAGGGGTGTCCTGAACTCGTAATAAACCGCTCCGCAGCCCAGGCACCTCACCCTCCATATGTTTCCGTGGAGTTCAAGAACCTTCTCACTTCCCGCCCTCTGGTGGAGCATGTCCACGTTCTGGGTTATGACCCAAACATCCCGGTATTCCCTCTCTATAAGGGCTATAAGCCGGTGGGCTTTGTTGGGCTGGGCCTCCGATATGGCCTTCCTGCGCATATCGTACCACCTCCAGACCCTTTCCGGGTCCCTGAAAAAACCCTCAGGCGTCGCCAGCTCCTCAACCTTGAACTTCTCCCAAAGACCACCCTTACCCCTGAACGTGGGAATACCGCTCTCGGCGGATATGCCCGCCCCTGTGAAAAAGGCTATCCTCATGCTTCCACACCCGTTAGGGTTTCAACCTCCCCTCCGGCCTCCTTCCAGGCGGATATCCCGCCCTTTAGACTGTAGGCTCTCAAGCCCCCCCTCTGGAGAGCCACTGCGACCGGATAGCTCTCCCTGCCGGCGTAGCAGTAGGTTATGAACACAGCCCTTTTGCCGTACTTCCTCCTGAGCTTCTTTATTATTCTGCGCTGGTTGGCCTCAAACTCCTCCCGTGGGATGTTGAGGGCGCCCCTTATCCTCTCCCCTTCGTAAACCTCCCTCTTCCTCGTGTCTATGAACATCACCCTCTCACCCCTCCTCAGCATTTCAAGGACCTCTTCGGGTGAGACCTCCAGTTTCTGACCTCCCTTCTCCTTCAGCAGGGCGACCCTGCGGCACTTGGAACATACACCATCAGATGAGGATGTGGGAAGGCCGCATATCCTACACTCCTTGACCTCAAGCGGAGCGCTTACACCCCCTTCCTCAAGACTTTTCACCCTCTCGTACATGGGGACGAGTTTCTTCAAAAAGACCGATAGCAGCTGATACTTAACGTTGGGGTTGCCCTCCTCCATCTGGTCCAGCATCCTCTTGTACCTGCTCACGGACGCCCCGAAGGAATGGGGGCAGTTGCACTCCTGAACGGGAAGGTCGTTCAGGACCACGTAGTAGAGATCCTCTATCTCGGGCGTGTTGAAGAGGGGTTTTACCTTTTTGGGCTGCCCCGGTATCAGGGGCTTAAGCACAGGCTTCAGGCGGCTTATGGACTCAAAGTCGCCGGCGAAGAAGGCCGAGAGCATGGTTCCGACGGTATCGTCAAGGTTGTGTCCCGTGGCCAGGACGGTGGCTCCCACCTCGGCGGCCATCTGCGTGAAAACCCCCCTCTTTATTATACCGCACACGGAACACATCTTGCTGCGGAACTTCGTGCGCAGGAAGTCGTCTATGACGTACCCCTCGCGCTCCTTGAGGTCGTATACGTAAAGGGGGACACCGACCCTCTCGGATAGGGCCTTCACCTTCTCCCTAAGGTGTTCGGAGTAGTGGTGTATTCCGAGGTCTATGTAAAAGGCGACTATGTCCTGCTCCGGAAAGGCCTTTTTCAAGGCGTCTAAGAGGGCCACGCTGTCCTTACCACCGGAGACGGCGACGGCCACCCTGTCCTTGGGGCCGAACATCCGGTACTTCTCAACCGTCCTCTTCACCCTCCGGACGAAGAAGTCCGAAAAGCACTTTCCGCACAGTTTCTTTCGGGCGTACTTCAGGTCAACTACGGCCTCCTCCCGCTTACACTCGGAACACTTCACCCCCAACCCCCTCACATCAACCGTCATAGAGGGTATGCCGCACTTGGCGTATCTGAACCCCATAACTTTGAATTGTAAGGGTGTGGGGGGAGAGGTTGCCTACCCGACCCTACCCGGTTTGGTCATCTTTATGGGGTCTATTATCCTGTTGGCCTCCTCCGGTGTCAGGTAGCCCAGCTCTACCACCACCTCCTTGACGGTCTTCCCCTCGGCGAGGGCCTTCTTCACCACCTCGGCGGCCTTGTCGTAGCCAATGATGGGGTTGAGGACGGTGGCGAGGATGGGGTTGCGGCCCACGAGGTTCTCTATTCTCTCACTGTTCACCACGAAGCCGGCTATGGCCTTGTCCGCGAGGACACGGGAGGCGTTGGCGAGTATCTTTATGGACTGGAGAATGTTGTGGGCCATAACGGGGAGCATCACGTTGAGCTGGAAGTCGCCGAGCGCCCCACCCCAGGTTATGGTGGCGTCGTTCCCGAACACCTGGGCAGCCACCATACGGACGGCCTCCGGTATTACCGGGTTGACCTTACCGGGCATTATGGAGGAACCGGGCTGGAGGGCGGGGAGTTTGATCTCGGCGAGACCGGCTATGGGTCCGCTGTTCATCCAGCGGAGGTCGTTGGCGATCTTCATCAGGGAGGCGGCTACGGTCTTCAGGGCGCCGGACAGCTCCACTATGGCGTCCTGTGCGGATTGGGCCTCAAAGTGGTTCCGGGCCTCAACGAAGGGGTGTCCGGTGAGGCGGGAGAGTTCCTCCGCTACCCGGTGGCCGAACTCCGGATGGGTGTTTATACCCGTACCTACGGCCGTCCCACCTATGGCCAGCTCGGCCACCCTCTTGAGGGCGTCCCTTACCCGCTCTATCCCCAGCTCTATCTGCCTCGCCCATCCGGACATCTCCTGGGCCAGAGTCAGGGGCATGGCGTCCATCAGGTGGGTGCGTCCGGTCTTGACCAGATCCTCGTACTGGGAGGCCTTCTCCAGTATCACACCATAAAGATGCTCAAGGGCGGGCAGCAAGTTCTCGGCGGCCTCCATGTAGGCGGAGACGTGCATGGCCGTCGGTATCACGTCGTTGGAGGACTGGCCCATGTTGACGTGGTCGTTGGGGTGGATGGGGTGCTTGGTGTGCTTCTCACCGGTTAGCATCTCGTTGGCCCTCGTGGCTATGACCTCGTTGGCGTTCATGTTCGTGGAGGTACCGGAGCCGGTCTGGAAGATGTCAAGGGGGAACTGGTCGTCCAACTTCCCGTCTATCACCTCCTGGGCGGCCTTCATTATCACCTCGGCCAGATCTCTGTCAAGGTATCCGAGCTCGCTGTTCACCTTGGCCGCGGCGTACTTTATCAGGCCGAGGGCCTTTATAAAGGGACGGGAGAATCTTATTCCGCTGATGGGAAAGTTCTCTATAGCCCTCTGGGTCTGGGCGCCCCAGTAGGCGTCCTTCGGAACCTTTACCTCTCCGAGGGAGTCCTTTTCTATGCGGTACTCTGCCATAAGAGGGAATTCTAGCGAGGTATAAACCCCTCAGGCCTATATCAGGTGCAACCAGTTGTGGAGCAGGAAGTAAATCCTACCCAAGAGGAGGGATATACGGCCCATCACCGTGTAGCCAAAGGAGGCACCGAAGGCGACCATTATGAAGACTATACCCACGTTCACTATGGGTTTCATTATGCCCTTCTGTTCAACGGAGAAGAAGAAGTAGAGGAGCGTGGTTATGACACCGATGACGAAGACCCAGTTGGTGAAGACCTCAAACCAGTGTGTTCCCATATCGGCCATCCAAAGGGGGAGGAAGGTGGACTGGATCTGGGGGAAGAGTATACCCTGAAAAGCGGCGGTCAGGTTTATACCCGTGCCTATGCCGATTATGACGGCCAAGGAGTACAGGGAGAGACCCCTCAGCTGGGGGGCTATGTACTGGAAGATCTCCAACTTCATGAGGATCATGATACCCAAGACCACACCTATGAAGAGGAGGACGTGTTCAAGGGTTATGAAGGGGACCTCCTTTCCCATGAACCTGTAAGTCCCCAAGTTGATTATCACGTTCTCCGGTGAGGGTGAGGAGAGGTACTGGAGTATCTTCGGTTTTATGGACTGATCGAACGTGTTCATGACCCCGTACCCGGCGGACACCCCGACGAATATATGCTCGGCAAACCTGTAAACCGGGTTCTCCTTTATGACAAGGGAGAGTATCGCCAGAGTCAAAAACGCCGCTATCCAAACCCCTATGACCTCCCACATTTCTCACCTCCCCTTCTTCTGCCGCTCCTTCTTTAACCTTTCAACCTCTTTTAGGAGTATCTCGTAGTTTTTCTCAAGCGCCTTCACCTTTCCCGCGGCGAAGGAGACTTCCCCCTTCGCCTTCAGGACTTCCTCCCTCAAGGTTTTGACCTCCTTCTCCAGCTTCGTCAACCTCTTTTCAAACCCGCTCACATCCCTACCGGTCGCACACCCAACCGACAACAAGAGTGAAGACACCGAGAGGACAAAGAGAACCCTCTTCATCGTCGGGTATTATAAAGGTGTGGAATCCCTCGGAATTACAATTCCTTCGTGTTCAGGCTCAAGCCTTTGCTGATGGTTTTCGCCCTGACCTTTCTCCTTTTGGCCCTTTACACAGGCCTTGCGAAAAGCTCACTCCTGCACGCCGGGAATCTCGCAAACCTCCACTCCCCTTTTATGATGGTCGGTTTTTTCGGCACGTTGATCTCCCTTGAGAGAGCGGTCGCCCTGAGAAAGGGGTGGGTTTACGCCCTTACGGCCCTCATACCCGTAGGTTGTGCGCTCGGTGTCCTCCTCAGGATCGCGTTTTTACTCTCGGCCATCGGAGGGTTGGCCATGCTCTTCATCTTTGCAACCTTCATCAGGAGGTACTCCCTCAAGGTACACTGGGTGATCATGGCTATCGGAGCGGCCTCCTTCGTCATCGCCACAGCACTTTACGCCCTCGGAACACCCCATGAGAGGGTTTACCCGCTCTGGTTGTCCTTCCTCGTTCTGACCATCATAGGTGAGAGGATAGAGCTCTCAGGACATTTCTCAACGGGTGGCATATGGAACGCTTTTGCACTCCTCAACTCAACGCTCCTACTCCTTGGAGCAACCCTACAGAGGGCAGAACTCCTCGGCTTATCCCTCCTGTCCTTTGTCCTGTGGGCGGTTTTCAAGGACGTGGCCTTCAGGAACCTGAGGATCGGGGGTATGACGGGTTATGTCTCATCGGCTATTGTCCTGGGGTACGTGTGGATGTCCGTGAGCGCCATCCTCTGGACGCTCGGTATCAACTACGACCTCGCCCTTCACGGACTGTCCCTTGGGTTTGTGTTCGGTATGGTCTTCGCCCATGCCCCCCTCATCGCTCCGGCCGTGTTGGAGAGGCGTGTGCGGTTCAGCCCTCTCCTCTACGCTCCCCTCCTCCTCCTCCACACCTCACTGGTTGTGAGGGTGTTTTTCCTAAAGCCCGGTGCGCTCCTCGGAGTACTGTCGGTCCTGCTTTTCCTTTCCGTCATGCGGCTGAAGGTTCTCCATTAGAATAAAGAGTTATGGCCAAGACGAAGAAAGCCGTAGCCAAAAGGTTTAAGATAACGGCAAAGGGTAAGGTCAAGCACGCCCGGAGCGGTCGCAGGCACAACCTGGGGCCCAAAAAGAGCAAGGCGAGGAAGAGGAGACTCCGCAAACCCGCCTACCTCAAGAGCGGGGACGCCTTAAAAGTCTTCACCGCCCTCGGTCTCAAGTGATATGTTCAGGGATCCCTTTGAGGAGTTTGAGGAGCTGATAGGGAGTCTCACCAGCGGAGGGTCCTACAGGGTCTACAGGCCCCCGATAAGCGCCTACGAGACGGAGGAGGAGTTCGTCGTGTATCTCGCCGTAGGTGGTGCGGACAAGTCATCCCTCAGGGTGGTGTACGACAGCGGTGTTCTCATCCTGAAGGGCTACAGACCCGAACCGGAGGGACCGGAGGAGCGCATATACCACATAGCAGAGATATACTTCGGCCCCTTTGAGAGACGCATCCGCCTTGACGCTGAAGTGGACGTGGACGGAATAACCAGCAGGTACGAGAACGGATTACTTGAGGTCAGGATTCCGAAAAAGAAGAGGAAAATAGAGATCGAGGTGGATTGAGATATGCAGCTTCCGAGCGTTGACATACCCTCTGAGATAGCCATTCTGCCCATAAAGGGCGGGGTGATCTTCCCCTTCTCAACCGCCCCCGTCTTGGTGGGGGTGGAGAGGTCCAAGCGCCTCATAAACGACATCCTGGCCACCCCCGTGGAGCCCAAGATAATCGCGACATTTATGCAAAAGGACCCCAACGTTGAGGCCACATCAAAGGATGACCTCTACCCCATAGGCACCGTGACGGTCATATTCCGCATGAACAGGCTCCCAGACGGGAACATACGCGTCCTCTTAAGCGGTGTAAAAAGGGTACGCCTCCTTGAAATCCTTCAGGTGGACCCTTACCTGAAAGGGCGGATAGAGGTGTTGGAGGAGCCACCCTACAGCGATCAGGAGATTCAACCGCTAAGGGAGAGCGTCCTGAGCGCCGCCCGCAAACTCTCGGAGTACGGGAAACTCCCCCCTGAGGTGATAAACGCCTTAACCTCTGCGCCGACACCTGGGGCCTTGGCCGACATACTCGCCTCCCTCCTCCAGAACATGAAACCCGAGGAGAGGTACGACGTCCTCGCCACGTTGGACGTAAAGGAGAGGCTCCAGAAGATCCTCACCTACATCACCCGTGAGATAGAGATAGCCGAGGTCGCCCAGAGCATCCAGCGCGAGGTCCAGAAGGAGATGGAGAAGGCCCAGAGGGAGTACTACCTGCGGGAGCAGCTCAAGGCCATCCAGAAGGAGCTGGGCATAGCCGACGAGCAGTCCGAGATAGCCGAACTGGAGGAGAGGCTCAAGAAGAAGCCCCTGCCCGAAGAGGTACGGAAGGTGGCCGAGAGAGAGCTGCGGAGACTCCAGAGGGTACCCTCCGCCTCGCCGGAGTACCACGTCATACGCACCTACCTTGAGTGGATCCTTGAACTCCCCTGGCTGGAGAGCAGCGAGGACAACATGGACCTCGCCAACGCCCGTAAGGTCTTGGACGAGGACCACTACGACCTTGAGAAGGTAAAGGAGCGCATCCTTGAGTACATAGCCATCCGCAAGAGGAACCCCAAGGGGAAGGCCCCCATCCTCTGCTTCGTGGGGCCTCCCGGCGTAGGTAAGACCTCCCTCGGTAAGTCCATAGCCCGCGCCCTCAACAAGAAGTTCATAAGGATAAGCCTCGGAGGGGTGAGGGACGAGGCCGAGATAAGGGGCCATCGCCGTACGTACGTGGGCGCCCTTCCGGGCAAGATAATATCCGCCCTGAGGGACGTCGGGGTGAACAACCCCGTTATGATGTTGGACGAGATAGACAAACTCGGTACGGACTGGAGGGGGGACCCGGCCTCCGCCCTCCTTGAGGTCCTGGACCCGGAGCAGAACCACTCCTTCAAGGACCACTACCTTGACCTGCCCTTTGACCTCTCCAAGGTCTTCTTCATAACCACGGCCAACACCACCCTGACCATCCCTCCCCCTCTCCTGGACCGCATGGAGGTGATAGAGATACCGGGCTACACCCTTGAGGAGAAGCTGCATATAGCCGAGGAGTTCCTGATCCCAAGGGAGAGGGAGGCGACCGGCCTTACGGAGTGCGAGATCTCCTTCACGAAGGAGGCCATAGCCCGGATAGTGGAGGAGTACACGCGGGAGGCCGGGGTCCGTGAGCTGATGCGCAAAATCAACCGGATCCTCCGCCGCATAGCCCTCCAGATAGAGGAGGGGAAGCTGAAGTGCGGCAAGATGAAGATAACGAAGAGGAAGGTGGAGGAGTACCTCGGACCTCCGGAGTACTACCCGGAGCTGGCCGAGAGGGAGGCACGGGTCGGCGTGGTGACGGGTCTGGCCTGGACCCCCACCGGCGGCTCAATACTCTTCGTTGAGGCCCTAAGGGTACCCGGAGAGAAGGGCTTCAAGCTGACGGGTAAGCTCGGCGAGGTGATGCGGGAGTCGGCCGAGGCCGCTTTGACCCTGGCCCGCAAGTACTCCTACGAGAGGGGAGTCCAACCTGACTTCTGGGACAAGGGCTTCATACACCTCCACGTGCCGTCCGGCGCCATCCCCAAGGACGGCCCCTCCGCCGGTATAACGATGTTCGTAGCCCTCTACTCCCTCGCCCTCGGCCTCAAGGTACCTCCGGACGTCGCCATGACGGGGGAGATAACCCTCCGCGGCAAGGTCCTACCCGTGGGAGGCATAAAGGAGAAGGTCCTCGCGGCGGATCGGGCCGGCATAAAGAAGGTCCTCCTGCCCTCGTGGAACTCCAAAGACCTTGAGGACGTACCCAAGCACATAAAGAGGCGGCTCAAGTTCGTCTTCATAGACAGCGTTGAGGACGCCTTAAAGGAGATATTCGGCCATGCCCCCCAGTCCTGACGTAGTATACCCCACCCGCTACATCACCGTTGGGTACGAGCTTTACCTTAAGGACGGGGACCTGGTGGATAGGGGGGTGTTCGTCTACCGCCACGGCTTTGGCCACATCCACCCCCGTCTGGAGAGCGCCCTTGAGGGGAAGAGGGTGGGGGACGAGGTGGTGGTGGAACTCTCCCCGGAGGAGGGTTTCGGTGAGTTTAAGGAGGAGCTGGTCAGGGAGCTGCCAAAGGCGGAGTTCGGAAACGTTCCCCTTACCCCCGGAAAGGTGCTGTATATGAGGGAGGGGGAGAGCGGGGAACCGGTAGCCATGACCGTCCTTGAGGTCCGGGAGGACACCGTCTTAGTGGACTTCAACCACCCCCTCGCCGGTGAGTGGGTGAGGTACGTCCTCCGGGTCAAGGACGTTGGCCTCCGTCCCCCACCGGGGTACGTCTGCGACGACAAGGGCTGCCGCAAGGAGGAGTGGAAGGGCGGCTGTAGGACGTGCTGATCAGACCCCTATGGAGACCAGGGGTTCGTACACGACGGTGTTCCAGATTTTTGCTATTCCGTCGGCCCTGTTGTTTTCACCGAGGAGCTCAACCTCCTGTCCCACCCTGAAGGTGTCCTCCGGAGAGTAGAGCATAAAGGCGTCCATGGTTATATGGCCCGCGACCTCGTACCACCTACCCTCCGAAAAAACCCTGTAACCCTTTACCCGGCGAACACCGTGGGCGTATCCGACGGGTACCACTGCCAGAAAACCGTCCTCAGGGGCCACAAACGTCCTATCATAGGATACGCTCTCCCCTTTCCTTATCCGTTTCACCTGAACTATCTTGGAGTAGACGCTCTTGACGGGTTTGACGTCGGGACGGCCGTACCCGTAGAGCAGGATCCCTATCCTCGCCCCGTCAAAGATCCTACCGTATCTGAGGAATCCCTCGGAGTTGTTTATGTGCCGGAAGAGGCCCCTGTCCTTGGTCAGGGAGTCAAACAGCTCTATCTGGCGTCGGGAGAACTCCGGGTCCCTCGCTATGGGGAAGTGGGAGTACGCCCCCTCCACCCTCAGCCTATCCTTTGCCATCTCGTAAAGCCTCTGAAAGTCCCACGGTTTTACACCCACACGGTTCATCCCGGTGTCTATACCTATGTGAACCCTCGCCCCTGGGGGGAGAACTTCAAGGGCGTAGAAGTCGTAAAGGTTGAATATGACGTTTGGGTGTGAGGCGAGGTACTCTATCTGCCCCCTGTCGGTGTAATCCGGGTAGAGGATCAGGAAGTCAACATCGTCTATCCCCCTCACCCTCTGGAAATCGTCAAGTGTGGATATTATGAAAAGTTTAGCACCCTCCTCCCTGAGGACGAGGGTAGCCTCACGACTCCCGTGGCCGTAGGCGTTTGCCTTCACGACGGGTATTATCTCGTAATCCCCCACCTCTCCCTTTAATAGCCTGTAGTTGTATCTGAGGTTGTCCCAGTTAAGGTGGACCCTAAGCACGAAGTAATGCTAAGGGTGAAAGCGGGGTTAAAATCCCCTCCCTTGCCGCTCAACTTTGACCACGTGGCGTTTTTTTACGATCGCTTCATGCACCCCTTTGAGAGGGGGTTTTTGAGCGAGTGGAGGAAGAAGCTGTGGAAAGGGCTAAAGGGCGAGAGGGTGCTTGAAATAGGTGTGGGGACGGGGGCGAACTTCCCCTATTATCCCGAAGGAGTCGGGATCGTGGGTCTGGACAAAAGCCGGAACATGCTCATGAGGGCAAAGAGCAAGGGAAACCACCCCCTCGTCTTGGGGGACGTTGAACGTTTGCCCTTCAAAGACGCGACCTTTGATGCGGTCGTATCCACCCTGGTCTTCTGCTCGCTTTCCGATCCCCTCAAAGGTCTCCTTGAGGTGAAAAGGGTGTTGAGGGAGGGGGGTTTGTTTTACATGCTTGAACACGTCAGGCCAAGAGGTTGGAAGGGGAGGGTCTTTGACCTGTTGAACCCCATAACGGTTTTCATCCTTGAGGAGCATATCAACAGGGACCTGATGGTGTACTTCAAAAGGTCGGGGTTTGATGTTCTTAAGGCCGAGGATTTAACGGGGGACGGTCTCTTCCGCCATTTCGTTTTGGGGAAACGGGGGCGCCGGGTTTAAAATACAACGTCGTGGCGGTCGTCCACCTGAGTCTTTTTGGTGGGGATGTTTTGGTGTTCCTTCCCGAGGATCCGCCGAAGGGATATCTCCTCTTCCTGCACGGCTCTCTTATGACACCTTACCACTACACCCGCTACTTCAGAGCTCTGGCGGAGGCGGGGTACGCCGTCATCGCCCCATCTTACAACATGCACATATTTGTGGACGTCGGAGAAACGGTGAGGAAAACGGAAAGGTTGATGGACTCGCTCCGGAAGGTCTACCGGCTCGGCAGAGGGTGTGTGGGGGGGCATTCCATGGGTGGGTACGTGGCCATAAGGATGGCGTATAGGTTTGATTGCCTGGTCCTACTCTCACCCTACGTCCCGTTGGGTGGGAGTTTGGATTACATAGAAAAGCCGACCCTTCTGTTCTCAGCCGGCAGGGATTTCCTCACCCCTTACACCTTCCATCAGAAAAGGGTTTTCCAAAAGGTCAGGGCGGACCGCGCGCTGGTCCTCATAGAGGACGCGACCCACAACTCCTACCTTGACACCCCCATACTCGGCGACCTTATGGCCGGGTGGCCACCGTTCAATCCCCCGCGCCACTATGAGACCGTGGCGGATCACACCGTCAGGTTTATGGACTCGGTTTTGGGGAATTAGACGAGTCCGCCGCGCTTCAAGTCCAACGCTATCTCTATCTTTGACCTGTTTTCAACCTGGAAGTTCTTCCTTTTGAGGAGGTTTGCAACCCTTTTCACATCCTCCTCAGGTCCCTCAACCTCAAGAAAGGCCATTTGTAGGTCCCCTGCGAAGCGTACCAAGTCGTAGGTAAGCACCAGATCCCCCCACCTGTACCTCTCCCTTTTGGTCAGCATCTCGGCCTGAGGGGTTTTTCCGGATGTCTCCGCCCTGGCCAGATCCTCCGGTATACTCTCCTCCTCCTCCACCCTGAACTTGACCCCACCCTCGCTCCTCAAATCCCTTTTGTAGGTCCTCACAACCCTACCGTCCCCGTAAAACCTGTACCGCAACGCTCCTCCGTCCCCCGGATCGTAGTACACGTCGGCGTACCTCTCCTCCCCTTCCAGGACAAAATCCATACCGTTACAGCGCAGGACCTGAAGGGCGGCCAGGAGGTCTTCCCTCCCACCTATTCGGAACTTAACCTCAACCTCCATCGGGGGAAACCTCCCTCAGGCGGTGCTTTCCGCGCTCGTCCAGGTACATCTCGCCGGCGAAGGCCTCCCTGTCGTGTGGGGTGAAGAGTACAGCCCTTTCCCTCATGAAGAACTCGTACCAGTACTTACGGGCGAAGAGCATCTCCTCGGGATACAGGTCGTACCCCATGACGTAGGGAAGGGGGGAGTGGTGGCGGGTGGGAAGGAGATCCCCCGTGAAGACGAAGAGACGCTCCTCATCCCTTATGACCACGATCTGATGGCCGCGGGTGTGTCCTCCCGTGCGGTGGACGTATATACCCGGCCAGACCTCCGCACTCCCGGAGACCAACCTGAGGTGGTCGTTCAACGGTAGGAGCCTCCCCCTTACGTAGCTCGCCCTGCTCCTCTCGTGGGGGTAGAGGGCGTCCGCCCACTCCATGGCCTGTACGACCACGGGGGCGTTGTACCTGAAGCGGCCGTCCGCCGTGGACAGTTCCCCGGCGTGGTCAAAGTGCAGATGGGTTTGCACTATCAGGGAGACCTCCTCTCTACCTATGGGCGCATCTTCAAAGGGGTCCTCTTCAACCACGTCAAACATTTCCCTGAACTTGTCATCCCATCCCTGACCCAAACCCGACTCTATCAGGACCCAACCCCTCTCCGTTTTCACCAAAAGGGGATGGGTTGCCATGGGTATGCGGTTTTTCCCGTCGGGTTTTATAAGGCGACTCCAAAGAACCTTGGGGACAACACCGAACATAGCCCCACCGTCTAAGGCGAACTTACCCGAATCCAGCTGGTATACGACAACCCTTTTCCCTTTGAACACCCTCATCGTACTATTCTAAGTTGGGAGGGTAGTTGAGGTTGGTGAAGGTCCGAAGGGAACGCCTACCGGCCACCTCAAGGAGACACCTCCTACCGACAGCCCACTCCCAAAAACCCCTTACAAAGGGTTTTCCACCCCCCATGATGTAATCAAGCACGTCCCGCGTGTATATCCCCGGAAACGGTAGGATGTTCCCCTTAAACTCCAGGGCTATGTTTTTCCCCTTGTGGATCCTCAGGAGTTCAACCATGTCCTTCAGGAGCTCTGAATCCACGTAAGGCATGTCAACGGGGAGGGTCAACAGAGGGTATTGTCCCAACCATTTCAGGGCGTTGGCTATTCCGAGTATGGGTCCACCGTATCTCACCTCGTCCTCAAGTGTACAGGCACCCCTTACGGTTATACCCCTGCTGTCGGCTGCTATATAAACGCCATCACACACCTCCCCCAGCCTTTCCACGGCTATCTCCAAAAGGGTCTTGTTCCCCAACCTGAAAAACCTTTTGTCCCTTCCGAACCTCTTTGACCTCCCCCCCGCCAGGACCAACCCCAGGACGACCATTCCGGGATTTTAAGGTCTGTCCCCCTTAGAATTCACGCTCTATGTACGTCCTGTTGTTGGTGTTGTACCTTTTGATCGTTTTGGTGATGGTGGTTGTGGTACTCCTGCAGGAGCCGAGGAGTGGAGGGGGGCTTGGAATAGCCCTCGGTGGAGGTGTTGAAAACATGATCGGTGTGAAGACCGCTCCCACGTTCTTTACAAATCTAACCGTGGGACTCGGAGCGGCGTTTGGTCTCCTCGCCTTGGTCCTCTCCTTGCTCTCAGGCGCCGGAACGTCCGGTAAGACGGCCGTTGAAAGGGCGGTCGGTAAGGGCGCTATAACCGACATTCTCAGGGAAATACAGATGCAGACACCGACACAACCCACCACACAGCCGGAATCCCCCACAACACCTGCACTTCCCACCGAGGGTAAGTGAGGGAGTACGCCTTCTTCACGAACTTTCCAACACCTCAGAAGGTTGTCCTTTTCAACCATCTCAACGAAAGGCTGAAGGGGAGGATCGTCTTTTTCTTCTACTCCCGGAGCGTTCCCAAGAGGGAGGGGTGGGAGAAGTCGCTTGAGGGTGCGGATTTCCGGTACGAGATCTTGGAGAGCAGGAGGATGAAAACCTCCCCGACGTTTGCCGCCGATGAAGGTTATTTTTTCCTGATCCCTTCCCTCCCAAACCTGAAACCCTTCAGAAAGATCGTGATAAGCGGTGGTCTGACCCCTTCCGAGCTCCTGCTCTCCATGAGGGCCACGGCCTTGGGTATTCCCTATGTGGTGTGGAGTGGTGCCCCCGGTCTCCTCTTGGGAGGTTGGTGGGGGGTTGCCTACAGAATACCCCTCAGGTTTTTCATATTCTCCAACTCGGAGGCCGTAATAGCGGCCACATCCATGGCAGCAAATCACGCGAGAAACCTGGGGGCTAAGAGGGTTCTCATAGCGCACACCTCTTTTGACCTAAGCGTTTTTTTTTACGAGAGAGCACATTCCGGGAGATGCCTGAGGGTGCTTTTCGCGGGTAGGTTCGTAAAGGTGAAGAGGATACCCGATCTGCTCAAGGCCTTAAAACCACTTGATTTCACAACCCTTGACATGGTGGGTGAAGGTCCACTGAAGGAAGGACTGCTCAAAAAGGTGGAGGAGATGGGACTCGGTGCGCGCGTTAGGCTGTTGGGGGCGAGGGATTACGGGGATATGCCCAAGCTTTACAGGAAGTACGACCTCCTCGTCCTTCCATCCCGATGGGAGGTGTTCGGTTTCGTCGCAGTTGAGGCCGTTATGTCTTCACTCGCCGTGGTGGTTTCAAGCGGGGTTGGCGCAAAGGATCTGTTGCATCCGGACGTGATCTTTCCCGTTGGAAACGTCCAAGCCCTGAGGGCGAAGATAGAGGAGATGATGGATCCCCGCTTTAGGGAGGAAACCGTGAGGTTCGCGAGGGAAAAGGTTTTGAGGTTGGCAACCCCCCAGAGGTGGAGTGAGGTTTTTGCGACTGTCCTAACGGGAGGGTAATCCGCCGTATAATCCTTTGGAATGATCTGGCTTCTTTCGTTTCATCTCCACCTTGATGCTAAGGCGAAAGAGGTTTTCACGTACGAAAGGGTGGGTACGGGTTTTGTTGTCCGACTTAAGGGGGAAATGGGCGAGCTGAAGGTTATCGCCCTGAAGAGCCTCGGAAGGTTGACTTACGAGGGAGAATACGGGAAAATGCGACTGAAACCGGGTGTATATTTCGTAAAACGCGGAGGAAAAGTTGTTAAGATCATCTTCTGAAATTGCAACTCGCGGTTTTGTGTTTTTGCAGATGGACGTCGCCCTATGCTGTGGGTTTTGAGCTCTATCTTAAAAGACTCGGTGGCCGCTGAAGTTCACAACAGGAGACTCCGTATGCTCTTCGTCCAGAACGTCGGCCAGCTTTCCAACGACGTGGTCTTCTACTCCATGCACCCGACGGTCGTCTATGTTCTCAAGGACGGTACAATGCACATCAACGGTGTAAGGGTATCCTTCGGGACAAAACCGAGGTTCATAACGGGCGATATGCCACTTAGGACGAAGATATCCTACTTCGGCCGGAACAAGGCGATAAGCAACGTGCCTACGTACAGGCGGGTCGTACTGAAGGAAGTCTATCCCAAGATAGACGCTGTCCTCACGGCCGACGGCAGTGGGGTGATTGAGCTTCAGTTCATCGTCCGACCCGGTGGGGATCCGAGCCGGATAAGGGTTGAGACGAATGGGGAGGTGAAGGTGGAGGACGACGGTATCTACATCGCAAAGGACAGCGAGACCCTCGTGAAGATAAGCGACCTAAAGGCCTATCAGGGGGCAGAAGAGGTTGAGGTTAAGCCCGTACTTTCAGGAAACGCCCTCAAGTTCGCAGTCGGGGAGTACGACGGGAGGCACACCCTCGTAATAGATCCGATGGTTGCAGCGATACTGGCCTCCAGTAGCATAGACGCGGCCACATCTGTAGCCGTATCACCCGACGGCTACGTCTTCGTCGCTGGCGAGACTGCCCTTTACGATGACTTCGCACCGAATGCGAAGGTCTTCGGCTCCACCTTCCCCTACTACTTTGACGCCTTCGTCAGTAAGTTGAGCAACGACCTTACGGAACACATCGCCACGGCCGTACTGGGATCGGAGGCGAGCGATGGGGCGAGGGCCGTCCTCGTAAGCCGCAGCGGGGAGGTGTTCGTTGCGGGATGGACGCAGGATTACTACGGGTTCGCACCGAGCAGGAAGGTCTTCGGTAAACCAGGGGATAGAACGGAGGCCTTCGTCAGTAAGTTGAGCGGGGACCTGAACCGGCACATCTCCACGGTAATACTCGCTTCAAGCAAGGGGGACGGGGTGGAGTCCCTATCTATGGACAGCGATGGGAACGTTTTTGCGTTAGGCATAACCAAGCACTACGAGGACTTCGCAACGAACAGGGTGGTCTTCGGCTCTCCCGGAAGACGCGACATCTTCGTCAGTAAGCTAACCAACGACCTAACCGAAGTCATCTCCACGGCCGTACTGGGATCGGAGGGGTTAGAGTTGGCCAGGTCCGTAGCCGTAGGTCCGAAGGGGGACGTCTATATCACCGGCTTTACATTGTCTTCCGAGGAGTTTGACCCGTACGGCAAAATTATCAAGGTTCTCAACCTATCCCCGAACCACAAAATTCCGTCTTACTTCGTCAGTAGGTTGTCCAACGACTTGGACAGCCTCGCATCCACGGTGTTCCTGCCCTTGATGCCCTTCCTTTGGTCAATTCCGTCCATCGCCGTAGATTCCAACGGGGACGTATTCATCACCGGGACTATAGGCAACCCTTCCATCAGATTACCGAACTTGAGGGTCGTCGTGGGAAATTCCGATGGGAGGTACGTTTTCGTGGCCAAATTCACCGAGGACCTTAAACTCTTGGCTACGGCAGCGCTCTCCCACAAGGAACACAACTTCGCTCACGCAATCGCCATAGATGACAGCGGGGACGTCTTCGTCGCCGGGATAACGCAGTGGTTTATGATGGAACCTCCCGACATAGGTCCCCCCTACCCGTTCGTCAGTAAGTTGAGCAACGACCTCACCCGACACCTGGCCACCGTTCTGCTCTCACCGAGGGGAGGAGCAGAGGCCCGCGCCTTAGCCGTAGGACCCAAGGGGTACGTGTTCGTCGCCGGCATCGCGGGGGACACCGGCACCCTCAAGGGCGAAAAGAGGGTCTTCGGGGACGTTAAAGAGGGAAACGCCTTCGTTGTACGGCTACCGAGATCGCTTGACGTCAGATGATGTCAAATTACGGCATCATTTCCACCATCCCGAAGCCCTGACTGTTCTTTGCCCCCAAACCGGCACCGAGGGCGAGCCGTAGGATATCCGGCTCCCCCCTCAAGAGGAAGGTACCGTCCCACGCCTTTATCACCGTCCCTTTGTACTTCACTATGGCCATCCTGCCCTTCCGCAGGGTTTCAATCTCCAGCCTACCCGAATACTCCCTGCCGTAGAGGGTCTCGTACTTCCGCAGGAGGTTCATCTTAACGAGGCCAGCGAATTCGGGGGAGTCGGGGGGGAAATAGACGGTCCTCCTCCTGCCTCCCTCAAGTACCGTGCGGTACACCGTTATTGGGGAGAGGGCCTTCACCTTAACCTCCCTCCCCACCTCCGGAATGGTGATGCGGGTCTCGGTCACCTTCAGGAGGTTGCTCTCAAGGACGATGGGGTCGGACCTGACCATCCGGTCTAAGAAGGACCTCCCTATGCTCTCAACGGCGAAGGCGAAGGCTATGCGGATCCCCGGCGGGAAGGTCAGGAGTCTGTTCTTCCTGTCGTACCGCCCCCTTCCGAATATGCGGGAGAAGGTGAAGAGCTTGAACCTCCTCTTGCCGTACCTGAAGCCCTCGTCGTGGAGCCTCTGGGCTACGTCGGGGTCCAAGTGGTGGTATACGAGGGCCTGGATATGCTCGTTGTAATGCACGGGGAGGACGATGGGGGAGTCGGAGGAGAAGGTGACGTCAATCCTGATCATATAAACGGCGTTATTCTACGCTGGAGGTTGGGTGATGCGTTCGGGTATATAATACTCCCTGTTATGTTGAAGGCTCTAAGAGAACTGGGAAATCTAATAGGAAGACCCACCCTCTACGATCCCATAGAGGCCGATAAGGTGTTCGTTTTGGAGTTTGATGAGGATGGGAACTATATAGGACTTACACAGGAGCAGTTCCAGAGGAGTAAAGTGCCGCTGTACTTTTACAGGAAGGGGAAAGGCTCCAATCCGCCCACACTCACACCCACCGTTTTTTTAAATGTCAAATCTCCGGAAAAAAGCGTCAAGAACCTGGCCAATGCTCATAAAAAGTTAAGGAACGTACCGACCATAGACCTGTCCGACGAGCGTATCCTGAAGGACATCGCGAGCAGCGTTGAAAACCTCTCGCGTAAA
>JALWZG010000025.1:0-2332 GCA_027002825.1 Caldifarciminota bacterium | reverse complement strand
TACGTATAAACGGCAAATTCATGGGAGAAATAGATGAATTTCGGGAGGCTTTGAAAGCGAGACTGCGTGAGGAGGGAAAGAGCGAGTGGGTTAAAGGGGTATGTGCTATATGCGGTGAAGAGAGGATAGTAAGCGGGGACATATCACCCTTCAAGTTCTACACCATAGACAAACCCGGATACGTCATAGGGTTCAACAAAAAGCACGCCTATAGATCATTCCCCCTGTGTTATGAGTGCCGGGAGTTTATAAAGCTCGGTCGCCAGCACGTTGAACGCAACCTAACGTTTACGTTCGCCGGTGGAATAAAATATTCCATCATTCCGGACTTCGTACTCGGCCACGAGAGCGTGCGCGATGAGGTACTTGCTGTACTAACGGAGGGGAAGAAGAGTGCCTCCTTAAAGGGTGAGAGTGCAAGACGTATAACCGCAGACGAAGAGGAGATCCTTGAAATCCTGAGTGAGGAAAGAGATGTCATGAGCTTTCACTTTCTGTTTATGGAAAAACAACAATCACGGGAGCTCGTGCATCTTTACCTGCAGGATGTTTATCCCTCTCGTCTAAAGGCCCTGTTCAAAGCAAAATCTGTGGTTGAATCTCTTTTAAGTTTAGAGTCGGAGTTCACTTACGGAACGATGTGGAAATTCTTTGCCACTAAGAATTCGGCAGACGATTTTTACGAGGTCATATACAGGACTTTCACCGGAAGGCCTATAGATAGAGTTTGGCTCATATCCAGACTTATGGGGAGAATAAGGGAGGGGATCGTTGAGTCCCAGACTCCCGGATTAACCATACTTGATGCCTTTGCTACGTTCGTTTTCGTACTTTTAACGACAAAAAAGGAGGGCGTTATGGACGTAAGAGATAGCACGTACGCGTCGCTGGAGGAGTTCCTTGATACTCTTCCGGCCCTGGATACGCCCCTTAAGAAGGGTCTCTTTCTGATGGGGGCGCTGACGGAAAAGCTCATAAGGGTTCAAAGAAGGGTGAGGGGAAGCACACCCTTCTACAAGGTCCTGAAGAGCCTCAAGATGGACGAAAGGGACCTGAAGGGCCTACTTCCGAGGATAAGGAACAAGCTTGAGGAATACGACCACTTCAGAAAAGGTGAGAGTATCCTGTACGCGAAGGCGTCGGAGTACCTCTCACAGGCTCCATCGCCCTGGGGCATGAACGTGGACGAGTTGAACTTTTACTTCGCCCTGGGGATGGGGATGTATAACCACGTTGCAGAGCTTATTTACGGAAAAGAGGAGGTAGAAGATGATCTTGAAGAACAGGCATGAGATACTGTTCCTGTATGACGTGTCATGGGCCAACCCGAACGGGGACCCCATGGACGAGAACAGGCCGAGGATAGACGAGGAGACGGGTATAAACATCGTCAGCGACGTGAGGCTCAAGCGCACCGTAAGGGATACGCTTCAGGAGCTGGGGTTTGAGATATTTCTGAGGGAGGAGCGCAAAGAGGATGGCAGCCTGAAGACGAAGGAGGACGTCTTCGCCAAATACGGTAAGAACCCTGCAGAGGTACTGAAAAGATGCATAGACATACGGCTGTTCGGTGGAACCTTCGCTCTAAGAGAGGAAGAGGATAATAAGAACGGGAAGAGTAAGGGTAAGAAGGGCAAAAAGAAAGAAAGTCTAGCCTTCTCCCTTACCGGTCCCGTCCAGTTCAAGTTCGGCCACTCCCTCCACAGGGTAAAGGTCGCCCTTATGAAGAACACCAGCGTTATGCCCTCTAAAACGGACAAAAAACAGGGGACCTTCGCGGAGACCTACGTCGTACCCTATTCCCTGATAGTTTTCTACGGTGTGGCCAACGAGAAGGCGGCGGAGACGACCGGTTTAACCGATGAGGACGTTGACAACATGCTTAAGGCTATATGGGTGGGCCACAAGGCATCAACGGATCTCATTACCCGGTCCAAGCTCGGCCACGAACCCCGCCTGCTCCTTGACATAATTTACAAACCCGAAACCCTTACCCACATGGGTGAGCTTGACAAGCTGGTCTCCTTTGACTCCGACAGGGGGGACGAGGCCATACGCGATATAGAGGACGGGGTTCTGAATCTGGAAAAGCTGAAGGTAAAGGTGGAGAAGTACAGGGACCGGATCCAGAAGGTGCGCTATAAGATAGGAGACAGGGTCCGCCTGAGGCCCGGCATAGAGGAGGTCTTCGCCGGGGTGGATCTGGAACCTTTCCCGTGGGACAGTGAGGTATGAGAGCCGTCCTCTTTGACATCTGGGGCGATTACGCGCACTTCAGGAGGTTCTACACCACTTCCTCCCCTCTGACCTACTCCTTCCCACCTCCTACGGC
>JALWZG010000024.1 GCA_027002825.1 Caldifarciminota bacterium | reverse complement strand
TACTATGACCCAACGATGCAACGTTTCCTCAGTCGTGACCCTATTGAGTTTGAGGCTGGGGACTACAATTTCTATCGGTATGTTGGGAATGATTGTGTGAATTTTAGGGATCCTAGTGGGTTGAAGCCTGGGGATAGCTATAAAACACGTAAGGGGGCAGTTGTAAATGTACTAGACAGTATTAATCCAACTTCTATAAAGGAGGATAGAGAATATTGTGGCTGGATATGTAAAACAAAAAGTGGAAAATACAAAGCTACAAAACCTAAAAAAGGCTCTCTTGATGGGTGTTATTTACCCAAAAAACCTAATGATGCTACAGATTGGTATCATACTCATGGTAGTGCCAAAACAGGACCTAATGGAGAAGTATACGATCATGAAAATTTCTCTGATGCAACACCTGGTGATGATCGTGGTGATACTCATACAGGAGCCCCGAACGGGTGGAGTGCTCGGTATAGCCTTCGGTGGAGGGGTTGAGAACGTTATAGGTGTTAAAACTGCACCCACCTTCTTCACCAACTTGACCATAGGTTTGGGTGCGGCTTTCGGTATTCTGGCCTTCCTCCTGTCCATGATGTCCGGGGCGAGGACGGGGAGTACCTCCGTGGTGGCGAGGGAGGCTGGGAAAGGTACCGTCTACAAGGTGCTGCAGGAGCTCCAGCGTCAAGCACCGCCTCAACCTGGGCAGGGAGGGGCTGTTGCCCCTGCTACTCCTGTGAAACCCCCGGCTGGTGGTGCTCCCGCCCAGGGTAAATGAGGGAGTACGCCTTCTTTACGAACTTCCCCACCCCTCAAAAGGTGGATCTGTTTAACCGTTTGAGTGAGGTCCTGTCGGGTAGGATAGTCTTCTTCTTCTACGCCAAGTCCGTCCCCAAGCGAAAGGGTTGGGAGAGGACCCTAAGGAGGGCCAACTTCCGGTACGAGATAATGGAGACCCGGAGGGTGAGGACCTCCATCGGCTTCGCCTCCGACGAGGGCTACGCCTTCCTCCCGACCCGCCTACCCCCGTTGCGGCACTTTAGGAAGGTGGTCGTCAGCGGTGGCCTGACCCCTTCGGAGTTGCTCCTGGCCTTGAGGTCGGTCGGTGAGGGGGTGCCTTACGTCCTGTGGAGCGGCGCCCCTTCCTTAACCTTTGGGGGATGGTGGGGGGTACCCTACCGCATCCCCATCCGGTTCCTCCTCTTCTCCAACGCCGATGTGGTGGTGGCGGCTACGACCTTGGCGGCGGAACACGCCCGTCGGCTCGGTGCCAAGAGGGTGATGGTGGCACATACGGCCTTCAGGGCGGACAGGTTCCAGTACGATAAGAGGCACAGGGGTAGGTGCCTATCCCTCCTGTTCGCCGGCCGCCTTATAAAGGTCAAGAGGATCCCGGATCTCCTCTTCGCCCTCACCGGGGTCGGGGGGGTGGCCCTTGACATCGTAGGGGAAGGCCCGCTTATGGATGAACTGAAGGCCCTATCCGAGAGGTTGGGACTCGGAGGCAGGGTCCGTTTCCTAAGGAGCCGTCCTTACGAGGAGATGCCGAACCTTTACCGGAGGTACGACCTCCTCGTCCTCCCCTCCCGTTGGGAGGTCTTCGGTTTCGTCGTAGTTGAGGCCATCCTGTCCTCCGTTGCGGTTCTGGTCTCCTCCGGTGTGGGTGCCAAGGACTTCCTACCACCGTACGCCATATTCCCCGTTGGGGATGTGGGGGAGATAGCCCGTAAGGTTGAGCATCTCAAAGACCCACGCAGGAGGGAGGACCTCGTCTCCTACGCCCGTAAGAGGGTAGAGGAGTTGGCCACACCCGACAGGTGGGCGACCACTTTCGCCTCGGCTTTGGGGGAAAATTAGGGCGAAAGATCCATTTTGGACTTTGGACTTCGGGAAATCCCCATACACATCTCGTAGAACCGTCTACCACTTGACGTCAGATAAAAAACGCCCCGCCGTACGGCGGGGCGCAAATGAGGGGTCAGGTTCTTACCTGACCACCACCTTGCTCACGCGGTTTCCGGTCTTGACGAAGTAGACGCCCCTGTCAAGGGCAACGAAGCCACCCTTGGTCGTGGCGACGAGGGCGCCCTTGGCGTCGTAGATGGAGGCGGGACCGCTGACCTCAACGCCGCCCTTGAGGACGGAGACGGTGGCTATAGCACCGCTCTTAGCGGGCTTCTCGGCTACGCCAACGGCCTGGCCGCAGGAAACGTGGATGAGGGCCTGAGCCACACCGTTCTCCTCCG
>JALWZG010000023.1 GCA_027002825.1 Caldifarciminota bacterium | reverse complement strand
GTCCGGGGGTGTAGGGGGCCTTTTTTTCAACGTACCAATCCATCAGCTCCCCGGTGCATATACCGCACACCCTAACCCTCACCAGCATATCGCCCGGCCCTATCTCGGGGATGTCCTCCTCAACTATCCTTATGTCCCTGCTGCTGTAAAGTATCGCCCTTTTCATCTCCTTCGGGAATTACTATGCGGGTTCCCTCCGGCTTTGAGATGATGAGGGAGTCCCCGACGTCAAAGGCCTTTAAACTCCTCACATCCTCCACCACCCTCTTCGGACCTATGAGATGGACCGTAAAGACCGAGTCCCTAAGCACTACGGGAACCTCCACCTGGACGACCGTATCTATCCTGACGTGGACCACCACGCTCTCGGGTTTAACCTCCGTGATCCCCATACCCTCGGTGAACAGCCCAACGGTCTTTGAGAAGTCCCTTTTCCTACCGGTCAGATCTATGGGGTAGGTTGGGATTGAATCCGTCCTCTCCAGAACCTTGGACGGTCCCCTGATCTCAACCATTCCGTCAACGCTCCAGCCGAGGAAAACGTACCCCTTTTTCGGTTTTCCCTTGAAGATGGGTATAACCGATACGGTTTTGGTCGTCTCCCTGTCCATCTCGTAAAAGACTTTGTTGTGTAGGATGGGCACGAGGGTGACCTTTACCTTCGGCCTCAGGTAGGCGGTGTCCACGGGAAAGGAACCGCTCGTCTCAAACTCGGGAACCTCATAAACCAACCTCGGCCTCGAAAGTGCCACCTTTAAGATGTCAAACCCCTTTCCCTTCACCCGAACCGGTACGGAGTCCACCTTTGTTATAAAGGTCATGCCCTCCGGAACGTTTACGTACTCAACGGGCATCTTCATCTGGATCTCGTAGGTCTTGTTCATCTTTGCGTAAAACCACAGGGTGAGGGAGACCACAAAGGCGACGGTCAGCTCCTTTAAGGTCTCAACCCTCATAGTTCAGGAGATCCTCCAAGAGCATCTTGAGCTGAGGGGCGGTCAGGTTCGCGTAGGGTTCACCCCTGTGGAAGAGGGTTATGATACCCCTTTCCTCGGATACGACGATGGATATGGCATCCGAGACCTCCGTTATGCCCGCGGCCGCCCTGTGCCTTGCACCCGTTCCTTTCACGCTGTGTCCCATGGGGTGGAGTATTACGGTTGAGGCGAGTATTCTGTTCTCTTTGATTATCACGGCTCCGTCGTGGAGGGGGGATTCCTTGCTGAATATGGCCACAAGGAGTGGAGCGGAGAGGTAGGCGTCCATTATGGTACCCGTTTCCTCGGCGTACTCCATGAGGGAAACCCTCCTCTGTATAACTATCAGCGCTCCGAGTTTCCTCCTCCTGATCTCCTCCACACCGGATACGAGTTCGTTGATGGGAACCCTCTCAGGGGGGAGGAAAAACCTCAGGAAGGGGTTGGAGCCTATCTCTATGAGCAACCTCCTTATCTCGGGCTGGAAGAGGATTATGAGGGCGACTATGCCGAAGGCCTTCACGGTTGAGATGAGGAGACCCAACGCCGCCAAGCCGAGACTCTCCGCCACAAAACCCACGAGGATCAGAAAACCCACACCCATCAGGAGTATGACGGCCTTTGTACCCCGCATCACCCTCAGGACGGCGTACACGATAAACGTCATAAGCGCCACGTCAAGGAGGTCTATGAAGGTCAGCTCAAAGAATCCGAAGAGTTTCACGTCTTACTCCCGTCCCCTTCTAAGGTGGCGGACCTCATACCGAGGATCTCGTCCAACTCCCTGCCGGAGATGGTCTCCTTCTCAAGGAGGGCCTTGGCGACGGCGTGGAGCCTGTCCTCGTTGTTGCGGAGTATCTCCTCCGCCCTCCTCTCCGCCGTCTCAACTATCCTCTTTATCTCCGAGTCTATGAGCTTCAGGGTCTCCTCGGAGACGGGGGTCTTGAGGCCGAGGTCCCTGCCCAGAAAGACGTGCCTCTCCACCTTACCGAAGGTGGCAGGCCCCACCCTCTCCGACATCCCCCACTCCGTGACCATCTTCCGGGCTATCTCCGTCGCCCTCTCCAAGTCGTTGGCGGCCCCCGTTGAGTAGTCCCCGAATACGATCTTCTCCGCCACCCTTCCGCCCATCAGGGTGGCCAGGAGGTCCTCAAGGTACTCCTTGGGGAGTATCTTCTTCTCCTCCTTCGGGAGGGAGAGGGTGACGCCGAGGGCCATCCCCCTCGGTATTATTGAGACCTTGTGGACGGGGTCGCCGTTGGGGACGAGACGGGAGACTATGGCGTGGCCGGCC
>JALWZG010000022.1 GCA_027002825.1 Caldifarciminota bacterium | reverse complement strand
CTCCCAGATGTCCGAAAGAAACTCCTGTGCGTTCCCGTACGTCAGCCGTTTCTTGTTCCGGATAAGCGCGGGGACAAACCTGTAGTGAAGCACATCTCCGGCGTTGGAGATCCCCAGATGGAGGGTCAGTGTGGCCCTGTCCCTGTCCTCATCCAGGGACATACCCCTGACTGCATCCTCCGGATACATGTGCCACTTCCCATCGGGCAGGTACAGGGTGGCCCCCCTTTCGTTGGCCCTTTTATCGGCTTCACTTCCGGGTGAGACGGTGAAATAGGGCAAGGCTATGTGTATGTAAACCTCGTACCCCCAATCGCGTGGCAGGAGGGAAACGGCATCATCAACGTCCTCCGTTGATGCATCGTCAACGGAGAAGGTGGGCAGATCCCTGAGATCCTCAAGGGGGAATTCCAGACCCGAAAACCCTCCCCTGTTCTGCGTCATGAGATCCGATATCCACGCGGGTACATCCGCGGGTCCCACATGCCCCGCGTCCAAGAACCTCCTCCAAAAATCCGGAACCCTTTCCAGCAACCTCTGTACTCTCCTGTTCTGTCTCCTTCCCGTGTAAATACCCCTCAGCTCCTCCACAAGGGGTGTGTGTATCCCCTTTAAGATTGAGTTTATCTCCTCGTAAACCCTTTTCTCCTCCTCCCTCCTCTTCTCAACCAGGAGGATGCTCCTGACATCGTTCTCATCCCGTGGTATCAGAACCTCCCCTTGAATCCTGAAGAAGTGGGTGTTTAAAGCCGCTATGTAGACCGCGGCCTTGTTTTCCGGGGTCGCTCTTCCCAAAAGCAACTCCGCGGCGCTCTCCAGGTCCAGCTCCTCTCCCAACTCCCAAAGGAGCTTTAAATCCGTTTTAAGGGCGTTCTCCCTCACCTCCTTAAGGGAAAGTGTCCCGTCCACATCCCCGAACACCTTGACGTGCTTACACCTCACCCTTACAACCCTACCCATCTCGTCCACACCTGAGAACACCTCCCCGTCCACCACCTCGCCTTTTGCGAGAACCCCTTTACCCTTTATCCTGAGAAGGGCCAGCTTCACGGAAGTGCAATTTTAAAGCCGTAAGGAAACCCCTCCAACCGGGGGGACTTGAAGGCCTGATGAGTTTTAACACCCCGTGGGGTACCTCGGCGGTGTAGAGGTTCAGGTAATAGGCGATCTCCGAGACCTTTCCGGAGAGTGGAAGGGGTTTGGGTCGCGGAAACCTTGACCTTCCGACGTGGAACAGCCAGTTGTGAAGCCGTTTTGGGGGGGAGGGATGTTCCCCGCCGGGAAAGGACGATAGGAAACCCTCCATCACGTCAAAAAACTCAAGACTCAACTCCAACAGATCCTTGAGCTTCCCCTCGGATCGGGAAAACCACCCCCTTCTGAGCTCGTCAACCCTCCTGAAGAAGGGAGGTATATCCATACCCAGGAGCGTGTAGTTGTGTTTGGGGGAGTTCAGGTGAAGGAGAAGGTTTCGCGCGCTCGGATTTCTTACGGTTAGGGCCTTGTGGACGCTTATGACCTTCCTCAGGGCGTAGTTGACGGCTATTTCCGGCTTTGAACCCTCATCAACCTCCGGGGTTCCGAGGTCCCTCCCCCACACGTGCCTGAGCCTCCTCGTGTCAACACGCCTACCGAGGACCTCAAAATCGCGGGGGGATACGACCTCAGGTGTATGACTCGTGATCCATAGGGTCTTGGAGGAGAGGGTGTTAAAACTTAGGGGTTTTTCGGACACCACCAAGACGTCCAAATCGGAAATACCGGGGACGGAGACCTCTCCGTAGGTGTACACGGAAAGGGCGCCTTGACTTGATGCGACGGAGATGACCTCCCCTAAGGCCTCCTCGTAATCCCTAAGTGAAAGTCTCCTCGTGTCATCCCTGAGAAAACCGTAGGCAGTCCATGGCAAACCTTCTCGCATCCCTCCAGAAGCCATCTTTTATCTCCCCTTTTAACTCCTTCGGCACCTTGAAGAGGACACGTGCCAACCTCCTGCTCAACGTCCACGGGTTGGGTGAAGCCCTTACGGCCGTTTCAAACAGGACGCTGCGCGGTCTCCTCCAGATCTCGCGCAGGTGGGTTGCGAGTCTGAGGGCCTGCACATTTTTGGATATCTCATCCGCCCTTCTTATCGCCTGGGGTTTGGTCAAGCCCACACCTCTGACCCTGAAACTCAGAGCCGGGAGTAGGAAAATCCAACTCAAAAAGTTCTTCAGGTCGTACAGGTTGTCGGGCGGATCGGAGGAGAGCCTCAAGACGTTTCCGACCAGCCTTTCAAGCGCCCACCTCCCATCC
>JALWZG010000021.1 GCA_027002825.1 Caldifarciminota bacterium | reverse complement strand
AAGGATTGGCGGGATCGTCTACGTTTATCAGAAGAACACCCCCACCCATCAGGTTCGTTATCACGTATTCCCTGTTGTTTACATCCCTGTAAAAGTGCATGTATATCGGAAAAACACGGCTTTCTACGTCTGTCCTCTCGCCCCAGTGCAACTCGCCTACCTTACTCACCCTCAGAGAGTCAACCGATACTAATGTAAGTAGTACCATTACTGCCGCTATTTTAAGGCTGAAACTCAGTTATGTGCCGAGAGCATCGTATATGCGCTCAAAAAACCCTTCCGAGAGTTCAACATCCACCTTTAAATAGGGTATATCCAACATCCTGGCCCGATAAAAGTCCTTTTCCGTCCAGAGAGGTATGGCGCCCAATTTCTCCGCTTTTTCCCTTATCCCCCTTATCTCATCCTCGCTTATCCACCAGTGATCCGGAAACACCTTCCATCCCACCACTTCACCACCGGATAACTTTACGGCCTTTATAAAGCTGAAGGGATCCGCTATGGCGCAGAACACAAAAAACCTTTTACCTTGCAAAGGCTTTACAACCCCCCCCTGCACAAATCCCCTCACCCTGTACCTCATATGAAATGTGGGTTTCCCCAGATCCGGCAAGCGATGAGGTGTATCAAGCTTCCAGTTGAAGATCAGGATATCGGCAAACTCGTAAGCCGAAAAAGGCTCTCTCAAGGGACCGAAAGGAAGGGTTTTGGCGCGCAGATCCGATGGCCTGAGTAGGAGAAGGTTGACATGCCCCCTGAGCTTAAAATACTGAAAGGCATCGTCGTATATGACGTACCTCGCCCCCATTTCCTTCGCCATGAGCGCCCCCTTTAAACGGTCTTTACACGCCACGACGGGTCTCCCGGTTTTTTTCAGTATCATATACCCCTCGTCCCCCAAATGATCCGGGTCGGGGTGTTTATCGGATGTGAAACAACCCTTGTGTTTCTTCCTGTACCCGAGGGTTATAACGGCGGATGTGGGTATACGCTTTGCCAGCTCCATCACAAGCGGTGTCTTCCCACTACCCCCTACACGCAGGTTTCCAACCACTATAGAGGGTAAAACGGGTAAATCCGGTTTACTCCTCTTCCTCATGAGATAAACCGCCCACGCGTAAGGGTTCAAAAGGTCAACCCCTCTGAGATATTTCATCACCGAAAACATCGTACTTCAACTTCGCTGTGATGTAGACCTTTCCCTTTCTGAGGGACAAAAAACCCTTTTTCAAAAGGGAGTTTAAGGCCTTTTCCTGAGTCTCGTTCAACACCGTGTCCTTGTCCAAGATCCCGTCAACGGCCAAAGAGATGATGAGTTTCTCCACATCTGTGAAATTATCGGACCTCAAAAGCATCTCCTTTATCCGCTTTTTGCTGAAGTTCTTCGCCTTGGGCAGGTTTGAGTTTGAGGATTTTATAAACCGGACAACGGACAGGTAGAATGCGCGGGCGGGGTCCTTTACCTCCTCGTAGGAAAGCCTCAGCACCTTTTTGGTTCGCACCAAATAGTTGCAAGCGTAGAGGAGGGATACACCTTTTGTACGGCTGTAATGTATGGCGTAAAGTATGTCGTCCTTCCGATAGTTTCTCAAAGGGCTTCTGAACTTCCTGTGCGTCTCCCCCCTGATGCTGCGGAAGATCCTCCTCAACTTCGCCTCGCTTACACCGAACTTCCTCGCCAACTCTTTAAGAACCTTTCCCTTTTGACCTCTCGGCGTCCTGATGTATACCTCGTAGGCCTTAAGGAATCGCTCCATCTTCCGAGTAGATGGCGGCGTAGTTGGGTGTCTCCCAAACCTTTACCATGGCCACATCGTACCCCATCTCCTTCATCTTGGAGTAGAAAAACTTGGCAACGTTTTCGGCGCTTGGGGGATCCTCCATCCTCTCGTTCAGATAGGTGTGGTCCAGACCCAGGGAGTGTAGATCCGCCTTTATCCTCTTGAAGTCCATGGCCACACCGCTTCTGTCCACCTCTTTAAACCTGACGTAGGCCTCCACCACCCACCTGTGTCCGTGTAGGTTCTTGCAGGGCCCTTCAACTTCGGGCAACCTGTGCGCGGCGTCAAACTCGTACCTGACCACCAGGACCCACATAACGTTCAATTCTAAAGGTGAGGGGGATCACATCCACTTGCGGGCGTTTTCCTCTATCATACCTTTTACCTTCATGGCGTACTCCGAATACCTCCCCTTGTCCTTCCAAAGCGATTCGGGCCTGAGGATCTCATCCGGTACCCCCTCAACCCTCTTGGGGAGCAGGAGACCGAAATGTTCCTCTCTGACGAACCCATCAATCTCCCCGTTTATCGCGGCGTTCACCAGCCTTCTGGTGTACTTGAGACTTATGCGCTCACCCTCCCCGTAGGGACCCTTTATCCATCCCGTGTTCACAAGCCACACGTCCGTGCGATGTTTCTCCACCTTTTCAAAGAGCATGTCCGCGTATATCTTTGGGTGTAGCGGTAGAAACGGCTCGGCGAATCCTACGGAAAACGTTGGTTGGGGATCCTTAACACCCCTCTCCGTTCCGGCGATTTTGGATGTGAAACCGGCGAGGAAGTACACCTTGATGTTCTCTCCGTCCAGCTTGGCCAGAGGTGGCAAAACACCGTATGCGTCAAGGGAGAGGAAAAAGATGTTTCTCGGATGTCCCCCCCTTCCCTCCGGAACGACGTTGTCAAGGAACTCAAGCGGATAGCTGGAACGCGTGTTTTCGGTCTTCTCCGCGGAATCAAAGTCAACGGTCCTGTTTTCCGGGTGGAATACGACGTTTTCAAGGATCGCCCCGTACCTCGTGGAAGCCTTGTAAATTCCGGGTTCCTTTTCGGGATCGAGCCTTATAACCTTGGCGTAGCACCCGCCTTCAAAGTTGAAAACCCCCTTATCCGTCCATCCGTGTTCATCGTCCCCTATTATGGGACGGTCGGGATCGGTGGAGAGGGTGGTCTTGCCCGTACCGGACAACCCGAAGAACACGGCCACATCCCCCCGCTCCCTGCCCATGTTCGCACCCGCATGCATGGTCAGGATACCCCGCTCATGGGGATAGTAGTAGTTCAAGAACGTAAAGACGGACTTTTTGATCTCACCGCCGTAAGGTGTCCCCCCGATGATCACCTCCCTCTCCCTGAGGTTGAGGATTATGAAGGCCTCACTGCGTGTACCGTCCTCATCGGGGTTGGCCTTTAAAAACGGGGCGTGGTAAATCCTTATAAACGGTTTGAAATCGGACGTGTCCCCCGTTATGAACATGTTCCTGACGAAAAGGGCGTGCCAGGGGCTTTCGGTGTAAACCTCAACTCCGAGCCTGTAATCCGGATCCGCCCCCACGTAGACCTGCTGCAGGTACACCTCCTTACCGAAGAGATATCCCTTTACCTTCCTCTTCAACTTCTCGTAAAGCTCTGGGGAGAACGGAACGTTTACGTTCCCCCAATTCACCACCTTATCGCTGAAGTCATCCCTCACGAAGAACCTGTCCTTCGGTGAACGTCCAGTGTACGGCGTCGTGTCCACGACCAAAGCCCCGAAATCCGCGAGAACACCGAGGTTCATCCTCACGGTATCCTCAACGAGCAGAGACCTGGTGAGATTTTTCTTTACCCTCGGAAACATAACCCGCTATTTTAAGAGCGACGACACGGGTGCTTTTAAACGTAAACGCATCTGCTTTAAAATCGCCGTTTCTATGGGTAGCAAACTCCTACAAAAACCCAAGCTGCGTCCCCTGTACATGAACGTCGTCGATGGAAGCCTTATTCTGAGCGATCCCCTCGGGTTCGCACCCCATCCCATAGCCCTTTCACGGTTGGCGGCCATAGCCGTGGGGTTGATGAACGGTGAAAACACCGTATGGGATATAGCAACCGAGCTCACGAGGATTACGGGGAACATAGTGGGACCGGCCGAGGTTCTGGCCTTGGTTGAAGAGCTGGACAGGATGTACCTCCTTGAGAGCGAAAGGTTCAGGAGGGAGTACGAAAAGAGGAGCAGGGAGTTTCTGGGAAAGGGCGTAAGACCGTACACACTGGCGGGAGTATCCTATCCGGATAATCCCACCGCCCTCAAACGGATGGTCTCACCCGCAAAGAGGGATCTGCTTTCAGACGGATCGCCTGGAAAAGCGAAAGGGGTGGTGATCCCCCACATAGACCCACGTAGGGGTTGGAAGGTGTACCTGAACGGTCTAAATCTCATCTTCAAGAACCCCGCCCAGCTCTACGTGATCTTCGGTGTCGCCCACTCCCCCATAAGCCATCCCGTTCAGGTCTTGCCGCTTGACTTGGACACCCCTCTCGGCACCCTAAAGGTTGACAGAAAGACGGTGGACAACCTGATCTCCTCCGTGGGATTTGACCTCCTATCCGATCCACTCGCGTTTGTGAACGAGCATTCCGTGGAATTCCCGGCGGTTTTCATAAAGTCCCTCTTTCCGGAAGAGGAGGTTTCCGTCATACCTTTGATCGTCTCCGACATAGGCGGAAATTCGGATGCCATAGACGAGGTGGTGTCCCGCTTAAAGGAGTGTGTGGGGGGAAAGGACTTCCTACCGGTTGCCGCGGTGGACCTCTCCCATTCGGGTCCGAGGTTTGGGGATGAGAGGTTTGACGGAGAAAGGGTCAGGTATCACGATGGTGAGTTCATGGCGGCCTTCTCAACGGCCGCCCCGGAGTCCCTGCTGTACCTTTACGAGGAGTTCGGCAATCCCACCAACATAGACGCCTTCGGCGCCACTTATGCCCTTATGGGTTTATCCGAAGCCCAGAGAGGGGAAGTGTTGGGCTACGAGATATCCTATGAGGAGGAGACGGCCTCGGCCGTCAGCTTCATGGCCGGAGGCCTGTTTTAACCTGTTCAACACACCCTGTTGAACCTACATCCTACGAGCTCAAAGGCCACGTTAGATTACACGTACCATGTTGGGCATGATACTCGCAAGCACCTTAAGTCTGGGGTACTACACGGGGCTGGACCTTCCGAAGTCTCCCCGTGATGTGGCCGAGGTAAAAGAGTCCTACGTAAAAGCCGGTGAATACGTGCGAGCATCGGCCGGAGGGGATGAGAAGATGGTAAAGGTCTTGCTCTTCGGTTTACTCGGAGCCACAGCCGGCGGAGGCGTGGGGTGTTGCTTTGATCTCATGACGGGATGTATTCCCCTCGGAACGTGTGGGGGAGCGTGTGTCGGTGGGTTGATGGGGGGTGTGGCGGGGTACGTCTTTTAGACTACAAGGCGTACATCCCCGTCCTCTCCTTCAAGAACTGCGCCCAGGACTCCTTCTCGTCGCGGAGGAAGTTCCCCCTCCTGATGGTGATACCGGCGTCTGTGGGTATGTACCTGTACCTCCCCAACTGCGAGAGGGCCTGGTATAGCCTCTTTTTGGGATGTTTTACGTTTGGAAACACCAGGTCCAGATGTCCTTCCAATCCCTCCCTTCCGAGGAGCTTCAGATACGCCAACGCCACGATCACCCTTTTGCTCCTGAACTTGATCTCCTTAACGCCGTCGTAGAGGCGGAGTTTCCCCGCAAAGGAGAGATAGGGACGTCTGTTGTGCCTCCTGTTGACGTACCACCACATATCCGCTATACCCCGCATATCCTCCGGCGGCTGGTACTCCTCACCGAACCTGTACTTCCTCATGAGTAGGTAATGTGTCCTCAAAAAACCGCAGTCCTCCGGTATCCTTGACGGGTCTATGGGTTCTTTATCCGTGAGGAAGTCAAGATAGATTTCCGTGAGTATGGCCGAGTACATATCACCGAGGTTTGTGAAGGTGTGCTTTAAAAGCTCCAGTCTGAAGGTGTCCAGGTCTACGAAGGCCTTGTACCTTAAAAGGTTGAGGATGGCTGCCTTTGAACCCTTGGCAAAGGCCCTTTTCAGAACCCCCTCTGCCAGTTCCCCGTAGTCAAACTCACCGGCCATGAACTTGAAAAGAAGGGAGTATATCTCTATCACCTCATCCGAGAGCTCGTAATACCTCTTGAGGGATGAGAGATCCACCACACCACCCATATACAGGTAAGCCCTCGTCAGGACGGTGTCCACGATGAAGTCCCGGAATTCCCTCGTCCTGTACTCCCTGACCCTGTAATCCGTTTCCTTTATACCCCGTAGTATCCGAACTGCAACGGAAGGCTTCCCGTAATAGGTCGCCACCATGTCCGCCGTTATGATCCTGTTGTTCGCCCTACGGATGGCCTCCTTCAGGGCCGCAGGCTTGCACATACTCTGGTAGATGTAAACCTCCGCCGAGGCGAAAGCGTCCGGGGATGTTCCCCTCTCCTTCCACATCTGGATGTACTCGCTCTGTTTGCGCACATCGCCCATAGATGCGAGGGCTTCAAGGACGTATAGCATGTTCAAGGAGGAGAAGTGGCGCTCCAGTCTTTCCTTGGCCTCCCTGTAGGCCAGATAAGCCCTGTTGTCCTTTAAAACTTCAAGCAAAACGTCCGGCATTCCACTTTCAATTATACCCCTGAGAAGCCTCAACGGGAGTTATTATTCAAACCACGCCGGTGGATTTACGGAAGCAGGGGGTTTTAACCCCCATTTTTGTTGTGAAACTTCAGCGTTTTTATCCCGTTCCCCACCCTGACCTTCAGCAGGTACACACCGGTGGGCAGGGATGGAAGCACAAGCGTGCGCTCACCGCCGGAGAGATAACCCGCGCTCTCCCTGTGTACCAGACGTCCGTCGTGGGAGTAGATGTCGTACCCCACGTATCCCGGTGAAGGAAGTGAAACCTTAAGGACACCGTCCTTTACCTCGCATCGGAAACCGCTTTCACTTTCAGATACACCGAGATCATCCTCCCGACCCAGAGGTTCAACAACACGGGCCACGTAGGCCTCCTGATAACCGGGTGAAGGTGTGCCGAAGGTGTCCCTTACGTCCGCAAGGTCGCCGAGGGATCCTGTGGCCGTTCCGGCGGTGTATATATCGCCCATGGAGCCCACGTCTATGGCCATGCCGTCCTCCCCGCCACTCCCGGCTATGATGAGGGTAAGGATGTGTGTGCTGAGATCCGGGGAGAAGAAGGCCACGTAAGAGTCCGTACTGCCCATGTTTCCGGATACCACCTTCGGATCGGGCAGTGTGTTGGAGGCGTCCGCCTCCCCGGACAGCAGTACGGTGTCCCCTCGCAGGGCGACGTCGTGGCATCCGTCGGCAAACTGACTGCATACCACAACCGTCTTAATGGGGGTTAAACTGGCGTCTAATAGGGATGCGAAGGAGTTGGTGCCCGTACCTCCCCCACAGAATCCGAAGGTATCCGCGGGTACGAAGTCGTTCAGGTTGTTCACCCATCCCCCAACGACCACCTGTCCGGAGGAGTTGACCTCTATAGCGTTTATACCGTCCCCCCACGTGCTGGCGAGGATGGTCGTGGTTATGTGTGTGGTGAGGTCAGGGGAGAGGGCCGTTATGAAGGCGTCGTCTCCTGCGGGCGTTCCAAAGGTGTTCCTTGTGGGGGCGTAATCGCCGGATGCCTGGGTGTATCCGGCCACCAATACGGCTCCGGAGGTGTCCGTCGTTACGGTCAGGCCAAAGTCATGGCCGCTGCCCCCCACTATAGCCGTAGACACGTGTGCGGAGAGATCGGGGGAGAGTCTGCTCACGAAGACATCGTACACGTAATGGGTGCCGAAGAGGTTCCGGGATGGGGCGAAGTCGGGTGATCCCCAGCTGAAGGTGTACCCCACAACCAGTATATCGCCGTTGGGCGCCGTGGCAGATTTCATCCCGTAGTCCGCCATGCTCCCCGCGAGTACGACCGTCGCCAGATGGGTTGAGAGGTCGGCGCTCAGCCTGGTCACGAAGGCCTCGTACCCTCCGCCGGGAGTTCCCATAACCGTCCTCGTTGGGGCGATGTCGCTGGACGTGGTATAACCCGATATGACGATGTTTCCCGTGGAGTCAAGGGTTATGCCCCGTGCCACGTCGTCCCCGCTCCCCGCTATGATGGCCGTGGCGAGGTGGGTGGTAAGGTCTCCCGTCAGTCTGGTCACGAAGGCGTCGTAATTACCCGACGTGCCGAACACACTGCGGGAGGGGGCGAAGTCCGAGGAGTTCTGGGTTCTTCCGACGACGTAGACCGTGCCGTCGGGAGCTGCGAGGAGGTCGTACCCGAAATCGGCCCGCGAGCCGGCCACGAAGACGGCGAACACCGGATCTATCACCACGGGAAATCGGGGGTCGTACCCTTCAGCCGAGAGTTCGACGATGTTCCCCTCTATCCCGACGTTGAGGGTAAGCTCCTCTGACCCTTGAAATGCGTGGAGATCACCGAGACGGATTTTTATCCCTGCCCCCTCTATTACGAGACCGTCTCCGGCGAGCTTAGGTGCACCACCTCCACTGACCTCAAATCCGGCGATAGGTCTCCTTCCGGCTTTAAAGACGAACTGTAGGTTGACCTCTCCTCCGACGTAGGAGAGAACGGCCTTGACGTTTTCACCTTTGAGAACAACGCTTTTGTAGAGAGGGCGTATGTGCGTCCCGTTCCCGGAAAACACGCTAACTTTCCCCTCCCTCCTTTCCCCTCTGATGGATACGTATCCGCCCATCAGATTAAGGGAAACGTTTCCCACTTTCACACCGCCATCCGGAAGAACGCGCAGAGCCCCATCGGGAAAGCTGCACATACCCTCACCGCATTCCACAAAACCGATCCCGTAGCCCTGAAGAGAAACGAAGAGCATACGCATATGCTAATCGGGAGTCGTAAACACCTTTGACGAGGTTAAACAGGTGTACTTGAACCCCTCCACTTTTCAGGGCTATAATTCAAAGTCATGCTCTGGTCGGTTCTGATAGCGCAGGGAACAGGTGGGCCCGATGCTTACGGGTACAGGTGGTATGACGCCGACTACGGCGCACCTGTTAATTTCTCTGACCACTGGACGGATTTGCAACCGGCCTGCTACTGGCCGGTCTGGGAGAGCAACGCCCAACCCGACGTGATGAACTGGTGGATAGACCCAGCCGCTGTGGGTGCAACACCCCTTTCCATAGCGGACGCGGACGACGATAAGGTATCGGTGAGCCTACCCTTTGATATCACCTACTTTGGCCAAACCTTCACCTCCGGTAGCAACATAACCGTCTCAACAAACGGGTGGATAGGCTTCAGGGATGCCGCCAGCTACACCGTGTCCTACTCCGGAAACGACGAGATACCCGATCCCGGCACACCCAACGGTGGTATAATAGCCCCGTTCTGGGACGACCTCGTAATAACGGACAACACGGGTGCCAACAGCACAAGCGAACTCTACGCCTTTTACGTTGGAGACCTCGGCACGTACTGGGGTAGCGGTTGGAGCGGCAAACAGGGGTTTGTGGTCGTCTGGAACTACTTCAAGCGTTTCGGCAACACCTTTGACGCGGCGAACCCACCGAGGATGGAGGTCGTGATAACCGACTCCATGGTCAACGGCAACAACGTCATAGTCTGGATAATGATGGGGAACGTGAACGGGGCCGCAGGTGAGTACACCACGGCAAGCCAGGGCTTTGAGTCCCCCGACAGCACGTACGGGTGTGTCTACAGGGGTGTTATGAACGGAGACGAGATAACCCCCTACGTTGACAACCTCTCCATGGGCGTGGCCGTTTTCCACTACTTTGGCGATCCCACGGTTAAAACCCTCGGTGGAAGGAGTAGCATAACCTACACCTTACCCCTTCCGTTCGCGGTACAGTTCTACGGACAGACCTACGACCCGACTACGGACAGCCTGTTGGTATCCAACAACGGATGGGCGGCCATAAAACAGTTCGCGGGAACATCCTCCGATTACACAAACGACGGCATACCCAACAGCGCCACACCCAACGCCCTCTTTGCCGTCCTCTGGGACGGCCTCGTCGTGGGCAACATGTGGTACAAGACCGTAGGAACATCACCCGACAGGAAGTTCATAATAGAGTGGGAGTATACGTTCAGGTACGCCGGAACGGATGGGCCGAGGGTCTTCAACGGGAACTTCCAGCTCCAGATACACGAGCGCACATCCGCAACCGGCGATAACGTCATAGTGTACTGCTACAACACCACGGACTTCGGCTCCTCCGATCCCGACGGCGCACCCCTTGACGCCACCATAGGAATAGAGGACCAAAACGGCGCCGTGGGCCTTGACTACACGGGAAACTACATCACAGGTACATCACCCAACATATCCGCCGTCGCGGACAGCACATGCGTCCTCTTCACGACGGACGTGATAACCTCTTCAAGGGAGAGGGTGAAGGGAAGCCCGTCCTACGAGCTCACGAGGGAGGGTCTCAGGGTCTCATCCGAGAACCCCGTGGAGATAACGGTTTACGACGTATCCGGAAAGGTCTTACTCTCCAGGAGGATATCAAAAGGGGTCGTCGGTCTGGAACACCTTCCCAAGGGCGTGTACTTCGTGCGTGTGGGTGAGGACATCATCAAACTCGTGCGCTGATCTGCCGTGAAGGGGGGCGTCCTGCCCCCCCTTTCCTTTTACGGCCTTAAGATATTCTCTTATGTTCGGGCAGATAGAGCAGATGAAGGCGTTATGGGATCTACAGCAGAAGGTGAAAAGGCTTCAAAAAGAGCTGAAAAAGGCGAGGTTTGAGGAGACGGAGTACAACGGGAACGTCAAGGTCGTCGTGAGCGGTGAGGGGAGGTTGGTGGAGGTCAAGATCAATCCGGAATCCTTGAAGGACATAGTCTCCGTTGAGAACGCCATAGTGAACGCCGTGAACAAAGCCGTTCAGAAGGCGCTTGAGTATCAGAGGGAGAGGACAAAGGAGTTCCTCGCCCAACTTCCACCTGAGTACAGGAAACAGCTGGAAAAGTTCCTGTGAGGTTTCCGAAAACCCTACGGAAACTCGTAGAGGCTTTGGACTCCCTACCGGAGGTTGGGCCCCTGACGGCCAAAAGGATAGCCCAAACCCTCGTTTTTGATGCCGAAAAGAGGGAAAACCTGATAGAGGCCCTGAAGGAAGTGGGGGAGTTGAGGCTGTGTGAGAAGTGCAGGACGATAAGCGAGGATAGGCTGTGCCACGTGTGTTCCGATCCGGAAAGGGAGATGAAGATCATGGTCGTCCTCTCCCCCTTTGACGTTTTCAAGGTTGAAGACCTCGGCAGGTACAGGGGTAGGTACTTTGTCCTCTACAGGCTCATATCCGTCTCGGAGGGCGTAACACCTGAGGATCTACCCGTGGAGGAGTTTCAAAGGCTGGTCAAAGAGGACGGAGTGGAAGAGGTCATATTCGCCCTGCCGAACGATGTGAGGGCGGACATCACCGCCCATTACCTAATTGAGGGACTTGAAGGCGTGAGGATAACCAAGCTCCCCTCCGGTGTGCCGAGGGGTTATGGCATATCATCTCTGGACCCTTACACCCTACTTGAGGCCATAGAGAACAGGGTTCCGCTTGATGGGGACTCTTGACCTGGACCTCTTCGGACAGAGGTTGGTGGGGGGAAGAGCGGTTGAAGTTGGAGGGATAAAGGGGATTGAGAGGGGTAGATTTGTACTAAAGGCCTTTTATTCCTACCCTTACACCTTGGCCACACCTCAGAGGGTGGAGGAGGGGACTGTGAGGCTCCTGAAGAAGGTTTACGTAAAGGGAGAGGTGGCCTCCGTTCACCCCACGGGCCCAGTCAACCTGAGGCTTCCCTCTCCGGTGGTGAGAAAGGGGAGCAGATACCACAGGGAGAGGAGGAGGTTGTTGCGCAGGGCCGAGGAGAGGTTGGAGGTTGTTGAAGGGGGATTTGAGGACTTCTACGGACTTTACGCCAAGACGGCGGAATTCCACGGGAGAAAACCCATACCCCTTAAGGGGTTGAGACGTGTATACGGGCTGGTGGGCGTTGATAAGGTCTTCGTCGGAGACGGTGTCCGTGTCGTGGGTGCGATAATGAGCCTGCGTCTGGAGGACAGGTACCTGCTCTGGCAGATGGGGTGGGATAGGAGGTACAACTTCCTGCCCACCTTTCTGTTGCACCTCGCAATACAGACGGGTTTTTCCCTGGGCTACGATTCGGTGGATCTGGGGATAAGCCCAACGCCTAAGAGTCTCAAGTTAAAGACCGAAATGGGCGGGGACCCGGACAGGTACGTTTACGTCCTGAGGTGGAACAGGCTCAGGCCACTTTGAAGAGGGAGCGAAAGGCGTACTCCAAAACCCCCTGTGAGATGGGTGAGGCGTGCCTTTCGGGGTGCCACTGAAGGGCGAGGAGTTTCAGGGAGGGTATCTGAAAGGCTTCTATGAGTCCGTCCGGGGATACGGCGAGGACCTCCAGATCCGGGACCTGGGGTAGGACCTTCAGACCTTGGTGGTGGCTGCTGTTGACCTCCCCCCTTTCCCCGAAGACCTCCAAAAACCTACCGTAAAACCTCACCGGATGATGGGCATCCCCATCCCTTGCCCTGTGCATCCCCCCGTCAAACCCTTCCTCGCCCAGGTCCTGGTAAAGCGCGCCTCCGAGGGCGACGGTCAGTATCTGAAGCCCCCTGCATATTCCCAAAATGGGTTTTCCCTCGGCCAGGGACCTCCCTATCAGGGTGAGCTCCAACCTGTCCCGCCCCTCATCCGTTTCAACGAGGTCGGGGTACTTTATATCCTCACCGTAGAACTTCGGGTGTACATCACCACCTCCTGAGAGGAGGAGGACGTCGTAATCCGGCAGGTTTACGTCCTCAGGTGTTATAACCTCAACCTCCCCCATCCCCCCCACGTACCTCACGTAATTGCGCGCCTTCTCCCGCGATGAGGCCGTTATAAGGATCCTCATATGCTCTTGAAGACCCACACCCTCCTGCCGGATCTGACAAGCACCACACCTCTTCCCTCCACGTCAACCCTCCTCCTCCCGAACACGATCCCGGAGAACAGGGCAACCCTCCTGCCGTTCAGGGTGTAGAGTGAGACCTCAAAGAACTCCCCTCTGCCCCTTATGAGAACGGAGTTGCCCACGAACTCAACCCCAACCTCCCTGTACCGCTCCGCTATAGAAACGGTTGAATGCACGGTATCCACCGTGGCGTAAACGTTATCGTTGGTGTTCTGTCCGTTCCCGTCGGCTGCGTTTCCCACGGCGTAAAAGATTATCGGACCGTTGTAATCGGTGGGGGCCACGTACTTGAACCCGAAGGCGAAGCTGTCCGTGGCGTACGGCGCGTTTTGGTGTTTGGCGTATCCGGCGTATGAAACCTGTGTGTTGGGACCGTTGGTGAGGAAGCTGCCCACAACGTTGCCCAGGGTGTCCTTTGCCACCATTTCACATCCGTACCTCTGCTTGCTCGTGTCGTAAACCACCACGCTCAGATAGAAGGTGTCACCTGGGGAATAGGTTGTCGGAAGACCCCTTATGACCACATAACCGGGTCCCCCGTTCAACACCCCCGCATGGCAGGAGGTGCAGTACCTGTTGTTGGGGGGATCTCCGGCGTACCCGTCCGGTGGAGAACCCGCATTTCCCAAAAGGAGCACCACAAACATGAATGCATTATACGGCTGAAATCGGACTTCCCCCCTAAAATTCCCTCATGGGACTGATGCTCCTGAGGAGGGGTTGCCCCAACTGCGGTGGTCCGATCACGGACGATAGGCTTTCCAGGGGACTACCATGCTACAGGTGTCTCGGAGAGTACGGCTACGCCCGGAGTTTGAGGGACGTATGCACACATCTCAAGGACCCAAAAGGGCTTTCCCGTTACTGTGAATCGGAAAGGGGAATTGAGAGGTATGAGGGTATGTTCCTCAAAACGGTGGGAAAGCCGTGGTCCCTCCAGAGGACATGGATGAAGAGGGTGTTGCAGGGGAAATCCTTTGCGGTGGTGGCCCCCACAGGTGTGGGAAAAACGACCTTTGGCCTCATAACCTCCCTTTTTACCGGTGGCAAAGCCCTCCTGATATTCCCAACCCGTCTCCTCTCGGATCAGGCCTACGGGAGGCTTGAAGAGATGGAAGGGAATCTTAAGACGGGAAAACGCATCCTACTCTACGAGAGCAAGAAGAGGATAAAGGAGAGGTTTTTAAACGGGGATTGGGATATCCTTGTGGGGACCAACATGTTTTTCCATAAGAACTTCGGAAATCTCATGGTTTTTTCCGAGGACCTATCCTTCGTGTTCCTGGACGATATAGACTCCTTCCTGAAGAGGGCGAAGAACGTTGACCTCCTCTTCAAGCTTCTCGGATTCACGGATAGGGATATAAGGATAGCCCTCAAGTCCGAAAAGGACGAGAGGGATTACGGGTATCTTGAAAGGCTTAGGGAAAGGGTTAGGAGGACTGTCCTGGTGGTGTCGTCCGCAACCCTTAAACCCAGGACGAACAGGGTTAAGCTCTTCCAGAACCTGTTGGGGTTCAGCGTGCAGAAGGCCACGAGTACGGTGCGGAACGTTGAGGACACGTACGTGAGGGTAAGGGATTACGATGAGGGTGTAAAGGTGGCGGAGGGGATCCTGAGCTCTCTTGGCGGGGGAGGACTCCTGTACCTCCCCTCTTATATGGGCAGGGAGGACGTTCTAAAAGTCGCACAACTGCTTAGGGAGAAGGGATTCAACGTGATAACCTATCTTGATGGAAAACCCCATGAGGTTTACGAGAGGATGAGAGGGGGTGGGTTTGACGTCGCCGTAGGTCTTGCCAACGTTCACAACCCCTTTGTGAGGGGGTTGGACCTGCCACACGTCATAAGGTACGCCGTGTTTTTGGACGTTCCCAAATACCTTTTCTCCGTTGAAATCTCGGCGAGGCCGTCAACCCTCAGCTCCCTTCTCCTCGCACTTATGGACGTCTTCTCCGAGGAGGAGAGGGTGGAGGCGAGGAGGATGCTCGCATTTCTGAGACGCCATCTGAACCTGCGTGAGGAATCCCTTGACAGGTTTCCGAAGGTTAAAGGGGAGGTCATGAGGATAAGGGATTGGTTGAGGGCGAGATTGGAGGATGGGGAGTTCCTGCGCAAGATCGAAGGCTCACCGGATGTGGGACTGGTAAGGGGTGAGGACGGTATGTACGTGGTGGTGGCGGACGTGTCAACCTACCTACAGGCCTCCGGCAGGACCTCACGTCTGATGGCCGGTGGTATGACCAAGGGGTTGAGCGTGCTTACGGTGTGGGATGAAAAGGCCTTTCGCAGCCTCCAGAAGAGACTTCGCCTCTACTTTACGGGTGGTGAGGTTCTCTTTAAACCCCTTGAGGACGTGAACTTGGAGGATATCATGAAGGAGATAGACAGGGACCGGGAGAGGGCGAAGGCGGTGCTTTCCGGGAAAATACCGTCCGAGAGCAAGGACCTCTTCAAAACCACACTCGTCGTAGTGGAATCCCCCAACAAGGCCCGGACCATAAGCTCCTTTTTCGGTAAGCCCCAAACCCGGATTTTGGGGAGCTCTCTTGTCTACGAGATACCCCTGGGCGAGAGGGTCCTGTCCATATCCGCATCGCTCGGCCATGTCTTAGACCTGAGTACGGAGGGGGGATTTTTTGGTGTTTTGGAGGAAAGGGGGGAATACGTGGGGATATACGATACCATAAAGAGGTGTCGCAGCAGCGGGGAGCAGCACACGGAGTACGCGTACCTGAAGAGGCGATGTCCGGAAAACCTCATAGAGGACAAGATAGAGGTCATAAGGAACCTGCAGGACTTGGGATACGAGGTTGACGAGGTTATAGTGGCGACTGATCCCGACGCGGAGGGGGAGAAGATAGCCTACGACCTCTACGTCCATCTCAGACCGTTTAACACCAACGTGAAGAGGGCGGAGTTCCACGAGATAACACCAAGGGCTTTCAACGAATCCCTGAAAAAGCTCAGGGACACGGACGTAAACTCCGTAAAGGCACAGATGACACGTAGGATAGCGGACAGATGGGTGGGTTTTACCCTATCGCGGAAGCTCTGGGAGGTTTTCGGAGACGATCACCTCTCGGCCGGTAGGGTACAGACCCCCGTCCTCGGATGGGTTATAGAGCGTACGCGGGAGAGCAGGAAAAAGGCCTACCTCGTAAGGGTGAACGTGGGTAATATCGTCCTGGAAAGGGTTTATGCGGATCGGAAGGAGGCGGAAAGGGATTACGGAATCCTGAAGAACCTCGGACCGGAGGACGTTGAGGTGAAGGTTCTAGGGGAGGAAGACATCGCCCCCCTCCCACCGTACACCACCGACACCGTCCTTGAGGACGCGGATCGCTACCTGAACCTCGCCGCCGCGGAGAGTATGGACATCCTTCAGGAGCTCTTTGAAAAGGGTATCACAACCTATCACAGAACCGACAGCACGCGCGTATCCGATTTCGGAAGGTTTTCCGTGGCCAAGCCCTTCATAAGCGAGAGGTTCGGTGAGGAGTACTTTTCTCCGAGGAGCTGGGGGGAAGGGGGGGCGCACGAGTGTATAAGACCCACCAGACCCATAACGGTGGAAACCTTTAAATCCATGGTGGCGGCAGGTCTGCTCTCCTTCTCCCATCCCAAGGCCCTGGACCTCTACGCCCTTATATTCAGGAGGTTTATGGCATCCCAGATGAGGAGGGTGGTGGTCTTGAAGGGGGAGATCACGCTCAACGGTCTGAGCGGAGAGGTGGTACTTGACGTGTTGAGGGATGGGTTTGACCTGATGTGGAAAACCTTTAAAGTCTTCAACGGGAAGAAGGAGATAGGTGGGGTTGAAATGAGGAGGATACCCAAGGCTTTCCCCTTTACGGAGGGAAGCCTGATCCAGGAGATGAAGAGGAGGGGCTTGGGAAGGCCCTCCACCTACGCCAAAACGGTTGAAACTCTCCTGAAGAGGGGATACGTTGTAAAGAGCCGCAAGGGCTATCTGTACTCCACACGCCTTGGTGAGAAGGTGTACTCCTTCCTCATGAAGAGGTACTCGCAGTATCTGAGCGAGGAGTTCACCCGGAGGATAGAGAAGGCCATGGACGGGATAGAAAGGGGAGAAATAGACTGGAGGGATGTGTTGAGGGAAATCCACAGGATAAAAGGTGTTCTCAGGGGGGAATGAAATCCCCCTTAAAATACCGTTTGTGTTCCCGGTTTCCCAAAGCGAACGCCTTCTCGTCTCCCGCCCGCGACGAGGGATTTCGCCAGGAGCTGTGATCCGTCTACAAGAGGACCCGTACTCTTTGGGGGGCAAACGGCTGAGGTGAGCGGAGATAATTCCAACAGGTTTGATGCGGAGGTTTTTACCACTCCTTCTGGTGATTTTCTCCCCCTCCTGTCTCAGCATGCCCGCCCAGTACGACACGGCGGATGTCTCGGACGGGGGAGTGATAACCGCAGGTGCGGGAGCCCTGGCCATGGGCGGTGAGTACGAGGTCATAACGGGCGATGTGGAGCTGAGCGATCCCACACCCTACCTTCTGGTGGGTGTTAGGGGGGACGTCCAGGCGGGATACGGGTTCTCCGGTGTGTTTGAAAGCGGCATACACGCCGGTGTGTTTTCGGGTGTGTTTTCGGATTCGGATACGTCCTACACCCCTACCTTTCAGGGAGATCTGTACCCCTACTTCAAGTTTGGACTCTCGGCCGGAAGTCTTCACTTCTCCCTTAAATTCGCCGGAGGTGGTGGACTGGTGTACATGTCGGGGGATGCCATACCCTTCCCCGTCTTGGGCGGATATACGGATGTCTTGGTGGGGAGGGGGGACCCCGAAAAACTCACGCTCGGCCTGAGGTTTTCCACCCATCAGCCCCACCTATCCCTCCTGTTCGCCTTCAGGTTTTTCGGCCTGACCTTCGGGACGATGGCGGGTTTTGTGCCGCTCAGGGGGAACTACCGCGCGGGTCTCTACATCGGTGTGGCCAAGACCCTGTAGAACGGGGATAAAATCCCAACCTATGGCCAAGAAGGTTGAAGATATAAAGACCGTAGGCGTTGTGGGGGCGGGCACGATGGGCAACGGCATAGCCCACGTCTTCGCCCTCTCAGGCTTTGAGGTGATACTCACGGACGTCTCCGAAGGGAACCTCGCAAAAGCGCGGGAAACCATAAGGAAAAACCTCAACCGTCAGGTGAAGAAAGGAATAGTGAAGGAGAAGGAGATCCCCAGAATACTCTCCCGGATAACGACGACGACGGATTTCAACGAGCTGGCAAGGGTGGATTTCGCGGTTGAGGCCGTTTTTGAGGACGAGAACGTGAAGAGGGAGGTCTTTGAGAAGCTCTCCCGGATCACGGGACCGGACGTGGTTTTGACATCCAACACCTCCTCAATTTCCATAACCCGCCTTGCGTCTTACACGGGCAGGCCGGAGCTCTTCGCTGGTATGCACTTCTTCAACCCCGTCCCCGTCATGAAACTCGTTGAGGTGGTCCGGGGGTACTCAACCAGCGATGAGACGGCCAACCTCGTGATAGAGCTGGCGAAGAAGCTCGGAAAGACCCCTGTGGAGGTGAAGGACTACCCCGGATTCGTGTCCAACAGGGTGCTTATGCCCATGATAAACGAGGCGATCTGGGCGCTCTATGAGGGTGTGGCGACGAAGGAGGCAATAGACACGGTAATGAGGTTGGGGATGAACCATCCGATGGGCCCCCTCACCCTCGCCGACTTCATAGGCCTTGACGTAGTCCTGAGCATACTCCTGGTTCTCTACAACGACTTCAAGGACCCCAAGTACAGGCCCTGTCCCCTGCTCGTGAAGATGGTTGAGGCGGGAAAGCTCGGAAGGAAAACCGGCGAGGGCTTCTACAAGTACGAGGAATAAAAGGGGGGCTTTCGCCCCCCTCTCCTACCTGAGGTTTATGAGCTTTGCGGTAGTTGTGGATTTTTCGTCTTTTACCTTGTAGGTGTAAATTCCGGGGGGAAGGGGTATGTAAACCCTGCTCTCGCCCGAGGGAACTTTTGCCCTCATCCTGAGCCTTCCGGTCATATCGTAAATCTCAACCGTAGTGTTTCCGTTTGAGGGTTTTGCGAGGTTTAGGTATCCGTCCTTTATGAGTGTGCTTGTGGGCTTGGAATCCCTTTCGGAAGGGGCCTCGTCAACTGAGACGTAGGGCGTGGAGTACACGACGATCCTCTCGTTTCCGGCGGGGTCGGTCCTGACCACAATATCAAACCTGCCGTCGCTGTCGTAGTCCATGGCGTATGCGTAGGCGTAGAAGGAGAAGGAGTGATCGGGGGATGTGTAGACGAGGTTGCTCACGTTTTCATAAACCTTGAACTTCATATCGGAGGGGGTTCGCATACCTATCACCATGACCCCTCCGGGTATGCTGAAGTGAAAGGAGGTGCTGTAGCCGGGGTCGGCCACGTACGTGTGCATCTTTGTAAGGGAGTTGGCCGCACCGTCATAAACCACTATGGAATCCTGAAATCTGATGGTTATATCAATTGTGCCGTCGTTGTTGGGATCTGTGTATGTGCTTGGATATTGGGTGAACGCCGGTGAGGTGTAGAGGAGGTTGGAGAGGTTCTCGTAAACCTTGAACTTCCAATCGCCGCCCCCCGAGGAGTATTTAACGGCCACGCGGTTGTACCTGAGCTTGGCGACGGAAGTAGGCACAAACGTGCCGTCCGGAGTGTACCTCGCGAGCAGGGTTGAGGAGACGCCATCGTATATCTTTATGGAATCGCTGAAGTGCTCCACCACATCGTACGTGCCGTCTCCGTTGAAGTCGGTGTATATGTATATAGTTCCCGCGTAGTTCTGGGAAGTGAGGTGGGAGACGCCTGAGAGTATGAATATCATCTCTCACCTCCCGTTTTGAAGGTTTCACCTGTGTTCGGCGAAAGGTGAAGCGGCCTATCGGGTGTTATCCTCTCAAACCTGAGAGCCTTTCTTCCGTCGGAGAGCAGGGTGTACGTGGTGGCGTACACGTGTACGTCCTTGGAGCCACCGCTCTGAGGGAGGATGAGAACTATATCCTTTGTGCCGTTCCCGTCGTAATCCACGACGTAGAGATCCGAACCGTACCCGGCGTACGTGTGGGTGGGGGAGGTGTAAACCGCGTTTGTGAAGTTCTCATACACCTTGAAGTAGACGTCGGAGGAGTTGCCGTAGAGTATGACCATCGTACCCGTTGAAAGCAATCCTCCGTTTAGAATGGAAAAGCCCCCGCTTCTTCTATAGGTCGCCAGGGCGGTTGAAGGCGAGTTCCCGGAGTACAGCGCAACGGAGTCCTCCCCTCCGCCAAAGCCCACGATTATTTCGCTTGCACCGTCGCCGTCGGCATCGGTCCACGCCCACACGAAGACCGGATAGGAGCTTGTTCCCGTGTACGTGGTGGAATGGACGAGGGATGTGAAGTTGTCATAGACCCTCCAGTTCAGCGTGTCCGGTGAGTAGTTGGAGGCCACGTAAAGCAGCCTGTTGTCCCTTATCTTCATGACGGTAAGGGATGAGCCGTCCGACACGTACTTCACCAGGCGCGCTGTGGAGACACCCTGGTATATGATGAGGGAGTCGGGCCAGCTCTCAACCACGTCGGCCGTTCCGTCCCCCGTGAAGTCCGCGCTCAAGAAGACGCTACCCGTGTAGGTGGCGTCTGCTATGGCCGAAAACTGCGCAGGCAAAAATATCCACATGACCCCACAATTCTAAAGTCCGGGAGGTGATCTGTGCAACCGGAGAAACTTTTCAAACGTTTTTACGTCCTGTGAGATCTGTTCCTTTAAGTCCTGTGGGGACTTGAACGCCTTCACCCCCCTTATCCTACGGAGGATTTCAACGGTTATCTCCCCCCTTATCTCGGAGTTGAAGTTCAGGAGATGCACCTCAAAGCTCCTCCCAAGTCCGTAGGTGGGGCGGGGGCCCACGTGGGCGAGGCCAAACCTCCTGACCTCCCTCACGTAAACCCCGTAAACACCGTCGGCGGGCAGGAGTTTCTCAGGGGGGAATTTTAGGTTGGCGGTGGGGAAACCCAGCTTCCCTCCTTCACCCCTGCCTTTCACCACCTTCCCCTTTAAAAAGTAGCGGTGGCCGAGGAGGGAGTTGGCCTCTTCAACCTTTCCCGATTTGAGGAGTTTCCTTATCCTTGTTGCGCTTATCGGCTCTTCGCCCTCGTAAAAGGGAGGCACAACCGTTATCTCAAGTGGGAAATCCTTTAGTCTCGCCGCGAGCCATTCGGGTGAGCCTTCCCTGTCCCTGCCAAACCTGTTGTTGTATCCGAGGATGAGTTTCCGAACGCCAAAGTTCCTTATGAGCAGTCGCATGAACCCTTCAGCACCCATCTCCTTGTGTTTCCTCTCCAGGGCCAGCACCACGTCTATCCCCAGCTCCCTCAGGATTTCCAGCTTCTCCTCCCACGTCGTCAGGATGTCCTCTTCCCTTGTCGGATGCTCTTTGAAGGTTATGGCCATGCCCTTTCCGTCGCACCTGAGACTCAGACCCAGAACGTATTTGTGCGCCCTATGCACACCGTCAAACGTTCCTATGGAGGCGCAGGTTCTGTACGGGAAGGCGTCCTCAGGCGATAGAACCAGCATCTACGGACTCGTACGTCCCGTAATAGGCCTTCTCCAGCTCCTCGCGCAGGAACAGGAGGCTTTTACCCTTGGCGTACCCTATGTCCAAGACGGGGTCCGAAACCGTCCGGCCGATCCTCTCAAAGGGTATGTTCCTACCTGAGAGGTAGGTTTCAACCTCTCGCGGGAGGTTTGTGGTTATTATCACTTTGGGGATGGTCTCCGAGAACATCTCGCCAAAGCCTTCCACCCTGACCTGCGCCCCTGCCTCGCCGTTTATGAGCATCTCGGCCAGGGCGGAAAACGTACCCCCCTCCGATACGTCGTGTACGCCGAGTACCATTCCGAGGTTTATCATATCGTAAAGGGCGTCCGCGAAATCCTTCAGGTAGCTGAGGTCGTAGTTGAAGGGTTCGGGTTTTCTGTAGTACCTGAAGAGGGTGTTTTCGTCAATTCCGGAAAGGTCAAACTCTCCGAGTAGGACGCTCAGGAATTCGCTCCCGGCGAGGTCAAAAACGCTCGCGGGAAAACCCACGGAGTATATGTGCAGGCCTTCCCTCGTGAAACCCATCCTCGGTATGGAGTAGGGATCCTTTACGAGTCCGACCCCTCCCACCATGAGGGTGGGGAATATTCTCCTGCCCTCCGTTTCGTTGTAAAGGCTCACGTTTCCGGACACGACGGGGACCTTAAAGAATTCCGCGAAGTCGCCCAACGCCCTGAGGGCGGTTTGGAGGCTGTAATACACGTCGGGATGCTCGGGTGAGGGGAAGTTCACACCGTCAGTCAGGCCGAGGAGTTTCCCGCCAACGGCCGTTATGTTGAAGAGGACCTCCGTGCATACCTTTATGGTTCCCCAGTAGGGGTCCATGGCGAGGTACTTGCCGTTTCCGTCTACGGTCGTGGCCACGGCGTAGTTCTTTCCCTTTATCCTGAGTACGGCCGCATCCCCCTCACCCGGAAGCAGGACGGTATCCGTTCCCACCATGTGGTCGTACTGCCTGTAGATCCACCTCTTGGAGGCCACGTTGGGGTGGGACAGGACCTTCAGGGCCACATCCTTTACGTACCTTTCAGCCAGTAGGTCCTCGGGCTCTCTTTTGGAGACGGCCAGTCGTTTCAGGAAGTTGTAGTAGTTTTCTATTTTTCTGGCCTTCTCCTCCCCTTCCTCCCTCCTGCCCCTGAGCATGGTCTCCCTCTGGACCTTCAGGCTCAGGCCCTTTATCTGCTCGTCCGCCCAGCTTATGCCCTTCTGGTCCCCAACCGGGAAGGTTGAAAATCCGTATATCTGCATTATCGCACCGAGTCTTCTCCTCCTTCTTCCCCTTGACGTCCTGTAGTCTTCGCTTATGCGGGATACTATATTCAGGAATTCCTCAAGGGAAAGTTTTGATGGCTCTGCTATCCACTCCGGCAGGGGAAGGGCCGAGAATATGACTCCGAGGGGGATTTCGGCCAGCACATCCCCGTTTGACATTATCCTGAAGACCTTCTGCTCTATTACCCTTCCTATCACCTCCGCCTCAAGCCCCCACTTCCTGTAAATATTTATCACATCATCCTCCTTTCCCCTCTCCACGCACAGGACCATCCTCTCCTGACTCTCGGAGAGGACGACCTCATATGGGGTCAAGGGATGGCGGGTGGGCACCCTGTCCGTCCAGAGTTCAACCCCCACACCCCCGTTTCTCGCCATCTCGGGTAGGGCGGTTGAAAGCCCTCCGGCGCCGAGGTCCTGCATCCCCAGGACCTGGGGTAGTTTTACCGCCTCAAGGGTGGCCTCTATGAGCAGTTTTTCCATAAAGGGGTCCCCTATCTGGACGGCGGGGCGATGCTCGGACACGTCCCCTTCAAACGTCTGAGAGGCGAAGGATGCCCCCATTATTCCGTCCCTTCCGGTCGGCGCCCCCACTATGAGGACGGAGTTTCCTGTTCCCTTTAAAACGCCGTCCTTGAGGTGTTTCTTTTCCCCTATCCCCACACACATCACGTTTACCAAGGGGTTGTCCTCATAGGTTGAGCTCACAAACACCTCTCCACCCACGACGGGGACGCCTATTGAATTCCCGTACCATGCTATGCCCTCAACCACGCCCTTTAGGAGTCTCAGGGATTTTCTGCTCCTCCTGAAATCCCCAAACCTCAGGGTGTCCAAGAGGGCTACAGGTCTGACACCCACGCTCAGAACGTCCCTCACTATACCTCCCACGCCGGTGGCCGCTCCGTGTTTGGGTTCAACGGCGGAAGGGTGGTTGTGGCTCTCTATCTTAAAGGCCACGACCGTCTCCCCGTCCAAGTCTATGACTCCTGCGCCGCCACCCGGACCTTTTACCGTCCTTTCGGATTCCGAGGGAAGACGCCTGAGAAATCTTTTGGACGATTTGTAGGAGCAGTGTTCGGACCAGTTGAGCGCGAACACGCCCAGCTCCAGATCCGTAGGCTCTCTTCCCAGTACGTCAACGATCGTCTCGTACTCCCTTTTGCTAAGACCCATGGATAGCGCCTTTTCAAGCATGAAGACGGGAATTCTAAGGGTAGCCCGTGCCGAACTTCACCCCCTTTCTTTTAAAAAGGCGACGGGGAGTAAAGCGAGGGTGATCGCCCCTACCGACGCGAGTGCCAGCCCAACACCGAAGACATCCGCCAGATAACCGATCAGGGGGGAGAGTGCGGCTGCGTAAAGGGTGCGGATGTTGCTCTCAACGCTCAGGGCCGTGGCCAGGGCGCCTTCCGGGGCCGTGCCGGAGATGTAGGAGAGGGTTATGGGACGGCGGAGGTTCTGAAAAACGTATAGCATCAGGAACATCAGGACGGAGAGCCATGCCATGGAGAGGTGAAAGGTCAGACCTGCCAGAACTACGGATACGCTCCCAATTGCGTACGTGAGGTTGATGGCGAGGCCCTCTTTACCCCCCAGCAAATCCCTGAGTCTGTAAGCGTTTTCCGATGCAAGGGAGTTTACGATGTAGATCACACCGTAAACCACACCCACGAGTACGGCCGTTCTCCTCTCACCACTCGTATAGAGAAGGAACGGTAGAGATAGGGCCAGACCCTTCAGGACGGGCTGGAGGTAGTCCTTGGTGCTTTTGAAAAGGCCCATGTAGAGGGAGGAGTTCAGGAGAGCCTTGATGTAGGCGGATCTCCTGAGAAAGGAGAGTGAGAACCCTCCACTCTTCCTGCCTTTCTTTACGTTTGCGTCCAGATAGGAGGGATACGTGGCGAGGTTTATGAGGTTTATGAGGTAGGGTAAGACGCTGAGGGCAAAAACCCACCTGTACGTGCTGGTCAGAAACACGAATGCGGAGGCGAGTATTACGTTCAAGGCTGAGCCTCTCTGGGACCAGCTGCGCGTTCCGCCGTAGTACTCAACTTTCAGGTGTTCCCACCCTTTAATCTTGAGGTAAGACAGGATCAGGGCCTTGTGGGTGCCGCTCCTGAGCGCATCCCCACAGCCGTACAGGAACATGGCCAGGGCGAACGGATAAAAGGAGGATGTGAAGGTGAATATCAGAAATGAGGTTATATAAACGGCCATGGAAAGCACCATGGTTATCCTCCTGCCTATCAGATCCGCAAGGATGCCCGTTGGCACTTCAAGGATGTTGGTGGATACCTCGCGGACGGTGTACAAAAGCCCTATCTGAAAGAACGTGAGTCCCTGTTGTAGGAAGAACAGCACAAGAAAGGGTTCAAAGAAGCGGAGGTTTTTCAGGAATCCGTAAGCGGCAAACCTACGGAACATGGGATCATTTTTGAAGCTTCTCAAGGGGAGATGATTCTAAGTTTGACAGCCCAAATCGCAATATCAACCTTGAGAAAGCCGTTTTTGACCCTGGCAAAATACAGGGTATTACCTCTTCTTCAGATACACGTAAAGGGGTGATACTTCAAAGCGGACGTAGAACACACCTACCTTCTCGTAGGCCTCTACGACGACCTCAATCATACCGTCGGGGTATCTGTGTCTGTAGAGCAGGTAGTACTCTGCTATGTATCTTCCGCCAACGGTCGTATCCGTGGTATCAACTTCGTATATATCGGCTGGTTTGAGGACTATTCTCTTCCATCCATCCGTGCCTTCGGGAAAGTTATACAAAGGCCTTAACTTCCCCATACCCGTGCGGGTTATACCATGACCTCCAGCATAACACGAGAAGTTGCACTTCACGAATAAGACGATACTGTCTATATCCTCAAGGAAGAGCTTGCCTCTGATGAGCATGTAGGGTGTACCTCCGTGGTATTTTTTGGAACCCTTCCTGTAAACGTGGTACCACGTATCCTGAAGGGCTATGTGGTTTCCGAGTTTTAGGGTGTAGCCCTGAGGCTCCTCCGGCAGGGGTGTGGTGTCGGCCTTTTGAAAGTACTCCCATACCTCCCACCTTCCAAAGAGGGAG
>JALWZG010000020.1 GCA_027002825.1 Caldifarciminota bacterium | reverse complement strand
ACCACCAGACCCCCGGCGACGAAGCCGAGGACCTCCGAGGAGTAGAGGGAAAACACCAAACCGAGGGCTACGGCCTCCGTAAGTATCATACCTTCGCCTCCTTTTCAAGTACTTCCACGATTTTGCCACCTATCCCAACGATGTTGCCCATGGTGACGAGGACGTTCTCTTTGTCGGCCACCTTCCATATCTCCTCAACTACCCTTCTGGCCACCTCCTCCGCCTCCGGGTCCGGGACGGGGTTGGTATGCTCAACGGCCGTTATCTTCTCTTCGGGGACGCCGGCCCCCTTGAGGGCCTTGACAATATGGGAGGTGAAGGTGCCGACGATGAAGTAGTGGTCGGCCTCTATGCGGGTCCCCACTATCCTGGCGAAGCTCTCCGTCCTCTGCGGCCTGTCCTTTCGCAGGGTGAGGACGACGAGCCTCTTCCCCTTCCGCCTCCGATTCACCATATCCCATATTATCACGGTTGAGTCGGGGTCATTAGCGGCGAAGGCGTTGAAGAGGTATATCCGCTTCCCATCCCTCTCAACGATGGTCTCCGTCAGGACACCGGGGTCGGGGATCACCCTGTACATCCTCTGGAGGGCCACCTCCCGCGGTACGCCGAAGTGTCTGGCCACCGCGAGGGCTATGGCCACGTTTTCCTTATGCTCTATGTAGGGGAAGCCCAGCATCTCCTCGTCCCTAACGTCCTCTGCGGAGACCTTGACGATCCGTGTGTTCCTCTTCTTCGCCTCCTCCTCAAACACCCAGAACCACATGTCCTCGGCCGTGAAGGCTATCCCGTTCTTGGGGAGGGAGAGGGCGAGGTTCCGGGCGACGTCGTAGAGGGTCGGCCCCATGACGTCAAGGTGGTCCTCCCTTACGTTGGTTATGACCCCTACGGTGCTGCGGATTATCTTCTCCTCAAGGATGCGGATGTAGTCCGGTGTTATGGCCATACACTCCACCACGAGGGTGTCCGCCCCGACCTCAACAGCCCTCTTTACGACCTTCAACTGCTCTATTATGTTGGGCTTTCCGGGGCGGAATATAGGGACCTCCCTGCCGTCCGGGTATATGAAGCGCGGGGTAGTCCCGGTCGTCTTTACGACCACCTTGCGGCCATCCCCCCGCAGGGCCGCCCCGATCAGGCGGGTGACGGAGGACTTACCCCGCGAGCCGTTTACGTGTATGCGGTTGGGGATGCGCCTTAGCCGCCTCAAGTGCAGGCGGTACCTGACCGCCTCCGCCACCATGAACGTCAGGGCTGCCCCCCCAACGCTCAGAACGAAGGGGTCAGTCATCATCCTCCTCTTCTTTCTCCGGATACATCCCCTCACCCTCACCGGAGGGGAAGGAGGTCAGGCCCTGCTCCGCGGCGTGTCTTATGGCGCCTCCGGTCTTTGCGGCGTAGATGCCACCGCCGAGGGAGAGGACGGAGAGGAGCAGGAGCACCCAGTCCCCGAACCGGAAGGGGAGGAAGAGATAAATAGCCGCGAGAAGACCAGTTATGATAGAGAGGTAAAGGGGAAACTTGGCAGCCTCTTCGTGCTTTTCTATGGCCTCCTCAAGGACCCCCGGAAGGTGTTCAACCATCTCCTCGGCGTTATGTCCGCTGAAGTAGGCCACTATTGTGCCGAGGGCGGCGAGGAGGAGGACGAAGGCGGCCACCCGCTTAAGCTCCGTATTCCCTCTGAAGGTGCCGTAGGCCAGGAGGCCCGCCCCAAAGAGAAACCCGAAAACGGGTATATGGTTGGTTAAAAGGTGCAGGTACGCAGCGTTCATACTCACCTGTTGCAGGATAAAACGTTCCCGGCCTTACCTCCGGGCCTGTGGCAGTCGTTGCAACCGCCGTAGTAGGGATGGAGCCTCATAGCAAGGACCTTCCCGCCGGGACACTCCACCCTGGCGTAGTACTGGGCCGTACTCAAGGAAGAGGAAGTTTTTAAGTTGCCGTACGTGTCCGTGGTCAGGACGAGGGAGTCTCCGGTACCTACGGCCTTGAGGATGACCCTGGCACCGGGGAGGGGGTCCCCGGTGGGCCTGTCCCATACCGTCCCCGCGTACCTGAACATCGGCCTCTCCAGTTCCCCCTCTTCCTCCTCGTACTCCGGTCGGGCGTGGCAGGAGAGACAGTCGGCCTTGAACTTCAGGCCGGCCTCCCGTATCAGGGCGTGATTGGGTCCGTAATCCTCCTCTCCCTCAAACTCCCCGATCTCGCATCCGATCAGGAGGAACGCCGGAATCATCAGAAGGAACCACCTCATACTCCCCCCTTTCAGAAGATTATCCACAGCCCCGTCAGCGTGGCTAGAGCCGTTGCGACCAACATCCAGTTCCGGTGCTGATCGTAGTACCCCCGGTAGCCGAGGTACCCGGCGTAGAGGTAGGCCCCGGTGGCGGACCACGCCAGGACGCCGTGTACGAGACGGCGGAAGGATCCCTCCTCCTCACCCCAGAGCTTCAGGTAGTTGTACGTGCCGATGGAGGACTGGACGAGGGAGAGGGAGAAGACGGTGTAGCCTATTGCCCTGTGCGTAATCCTTAGGGGGTCTGGTGGAACTTTGCCGTTCTGGTAGAGGTTGAGTTCGTACAGGCCGAGGCCGACGTTGGCGAGGCTTCCGAGGATTATGCCGTACCCCATCCAGCGGTGGAGGGTGAAGGTGGTGTAGGACTCGTGTTCCTCGTACTCCTCCCCTTCCTCCTCCTCGTCCTCCACTTCCACCATCTCCTCGCCGGTGGAAGCCTCCTCCTGCATTAGCTCCTCGGCCTCCTCGCTCTCCTCGTCGGCGAGGGCGAGTTTCACCTCCCGACCACAGCAGGCCTCCAGCCCATCGCCCGCATAGAGGGACAAGAGCATCAACCACGTCATCTTCTTACCTCCAGGACAATTCTACCCGACACGACCACATCGTCGGGCGCCCGCTTTACGAAGCCGAAGAGGGTGGGCGGCTTTATGCCAAAGTCGGTGAACTTGACGTGCCGGGAGGTCTTCAGCTCAAGGAGGCTCTCCGAGAGCCAGCGGTACTCTATCTTCCACGTGTACACCTTTGTCCTACCCTTAACCTTGAGTTTGGCCCGCACATTCACCGCACCGCTGTCGGAGTTTAAAATGCTATCTACAGCCCCTACGGGATATGCGAGAAGGGAAAAGTATATGTACTTGTGCTTTGGGTATCCCAGAATTTTGGCCACGTCCCTGTCTCTGGTCGTGTTGCCGGACTTGAAGGAGCGGACGGGTACCTTGAACTTCAGGTAGAACCTGCCGTTATCCTTGAAGCCCACGTTTACCTTGAGCTTCTCGCTCTTGCCGGTGATAGGGTCGGGGACGGCGCCGAGGGCCTTCAGTACCGTGTGGTACTGAACGTAGCCCTCTTTGAAGGAGACGGACAGAGAGAGGAGAGTTGGCAACAGCATAGAACATTCATTTTAAGGCGGAAATTTGGGGTAAGTTGGGTGATAGCAGTATGTTTGCTGGCTTTAAAATATTTGAACGATGTTCGTGGCTTTGATCTCTACCAGTATTTTCGGAACCTCAGGTTATGAGAGGACACAGTCCGCCCTCTTCTACGAAAGACCGACCCTCCTTCTGACCATCCCCTCCGTACGCTTTGGGTACGACCACGAGAGAGGCGCCGGTCTGTACTCCTACCTTCCCGTGGACCATCCCTTGCCCGATGTAAGGACCTTCAACACCTTCTTCGCCGACCTCCACCTCGGCGTGGGCCTATCCTACAGGTTCCTTGAGGTCGGCCTGTCCGCCCCGCTCAGGTACGACCAGCTCAACCTTAACGAGACGGGGGAGATGTTCTACGCCTACGGTTTTGGAAACCCCACCTTTACGCTGAAGTCGGCCTACAGGTTCAGGCTTGGCAGTTTACTCGGAGGTATGGGCCTGATGGGGTATTACGGACCACTTGTAGGAGATACGGGATCAACCACACCGATAAGGAGCGTCAGGGAGAGGTACAGATTTACGAGGGGACTTGTCAGGGTTTTCAACGAACCGGATCACTTCGCCTTCGGCGGGATACTTTCCCTCCGTGGGAAGAGGTGGTCCTACGACCTCAACCTCTACATGGGTGGGGCCGACCTTGACGTAAACGTCTCCAACCTCGCCACCTTCTCCGTACTGCCGAATTTGAGGCTCCTCGGTGAGGGCTTCGTTGAGGTTGGGGGACCCTCCTGGGTCAAGGTGGGACTAACTTACGTAAGGGAGGGCCTGACGGTATCCCTCGCCTACGACCACCTCCTTACTCTGGGCAACTACCCGGATGTCAGGTACTCCAACAGGTGGCCGGATTACTGGGACGTCTTAGTTAGGCCCGACGCTACCGTATGGTTCTCCATATCCTACACCCTGCCCCTGTACAGGTACAGGCACACCGTACGGGTGAAGGTGGTAAGCACGGAGGGGAAGCCCATAAGCGGTGCGACGGTTATACTCGGTGGGAAGGTCGGCAGGACGGACGAGATCGGAAGCCTCAGGTTTGAGAACGTTAAGGAGGGTAGGTACTCCCTCAAGATAACAGCGAAGGGGTACTATCCGGAGGACGGGACGGTTGAGATCCTCTCGGACACCACGCTGGCCGTCATCCTTCAGGAGGCTCGGACGGAGGAGCGTATGACGGAATACTTCATAAAACAGGCGGAGCAGAGTGCCGGAGCCGGAGATTACGAAGATGCCGAACACTTCGCCAACCTCGCCCTCATATGGGCGCCCGACACGTCCTACGAGGGGAGGGTGAAGGCCCTGATAGAGAGGATAAACCGGGGAAGGTACATGTCCCTAAAGGATAGCCTGAAGACGTCTATGAAGAGGCGGGATTACGCTGCGGCCCTGATATACCTGAACGGCATGGACAGTCTGGCGAACGCCCTCAACTGGGAGGATTCCCTCCCGAGTCTCCGCAGGTTGCGGGACTCCATATACACGTTAGAGATACGCCGCCTGAACTTCCCCGGCGCCAAAAAAGTCGTCTCCCTGATTGAGAGGAGACAGTACCGTAGAGCGATAGACGCCCTCAAGAGGATCCAGAAGAAACGGAACAGCAGGGTACTGGACAGGTTCATAAAACACCTCAACGTTATGCGCAGGGAGTACGTCAGCGAGATTCTCCTGCGGGCCACCTCCCTTATAGCCTCCGGCAGGTACAACGAGGCGGAGAGGCTACTGAAGATAGCCCTGAGGGAAGATCCGAACAACCGGAGGGCGAAGGCCCTGAGGCGTAAGCTGGTCAGGAGGAAGAAGGCCAGGGCCCGTATGCTCTACACCGAAGCCCTCTCCCACCTTGAGAAGGGGGACACCCTTATGGCCATAGCCCGGTTGAAGGAGGCGGTTAGCCTCGCCCAGATGCCGGAGGCGAAGGATCTGCTCAAACGCATCCAGCAGAGGAAGAGCAGGAAGAGGGTCTCCCGCGAGGTTCTGGACAGGATGTACCTGATGGGGCTGGAAGCCTATCAGAGGGGGGAGTATCGCAGGGCGTACGAGATATGGCGGGAGATACTGAGGTACGATTCAACCTATACAAAGGCGAGGTTGAACGTTGAGAGGTTGAAAGGTATGATGAAAGAGGAATAACAGAACACCGGTTCTCCCCTTCAGCGTATAACGTTTCAAGACTATAATACCCTCTATGGCTGCTGCAGGTGTAAAGACGCAGACCTTTGTGCTAAACATGGGACCACAACACCCCGCCACCCATGGGGTTCTGAGGGTTGAGCTGGAAGTTGACGGTGAGGTCGTTCAGAGTGCAAAGTGCAGGATAGGTTATCTGCACAGGGGAACGGAAAAAACGGCCGAGAACAAGAGCTACCTCCAGATCCTTCCCTACACGGATCGCCTTGATTACCTCGCCCCCTTGTACTACAACTGGGCCTACGTCCTGTCCGTTGAAAGGCTTTTGGGTATAGACAAAGAAATACCCGAAAGGGCCGAGTATCTGAGGGTTATCCTCGGTGAGCTCTCCCGAATAGCAAGCCACCTGGTGTGGTTTGGTACGCACGTCATGGACGTAGGGGCTTGGACCCCTTTTCTATACGCCTTCAGGGAAAGGGAGAAGATCTACGACCTACTTGAGGAGATAAGCGGCCAGAGGATGAACAACTCCTTCTTCCGCATAGGAGGTGTCGCGGCGGATGCCCCGGAAGGCTGGCTTGAAAACCTCTCCGAATTTCTGGACCGGTTTGAAGAGGCCTTCAACGAGATGGACAGGATGATAACCAAAAATCCCATACTCGTGGCGAGACTCAGGGATATAGGTATCCTTTCCCCAGAGGACGCCCTCAACCTCGGAGCGACGGGTCCGATACTCAGGGGTTCGGGTATAAAGAGGGACATAAGGAAAGACGAGCCTTACTCCATCTATGAAAGGTTTGATTTTGAGGTCCCAACGGGTGAGAGGGGGGATTCCTACGATAGGTATCTCGTGAGGATGGAGGAGGTCAGGCAATCCGTTCGCATAATAAGGCAGGCCCTCAGGGATATACCCGATGGGGATGTCCTCTTAAACGATTACAAGTTCGTTCCCCCGCCCAAGGCGAGGATTTACGGTTCAATAGAGGAGATGATCCACCACTTCAAGCTGGTGACGGATGGGGTAAGGGTCCCTCCGGGCGAGAACTACTATCCCGTAGAGGCCCCAAAGGGTGAGCTGGGGTTCTACATAGTATCCGACGGAACGACCAGGCCATGGAGAATGGGGATAAGGGCCCCATCTTTCACCAACCTCCAAATCCTTGAACATCTCGCCCCCGGTCTCCTCATAGCCGATATAATAGTCATGATAGGGACGATAGACATAGTTTTGGGGGATGTGGACCGTTAGGCGGTGAACTTCAGGAAGAGGTCGTAGAGTTTCACGAGTTTGAGACTATCCCCAAAGGGGTTGGACGTTCCGTTTCCGTATCCGACAGAACCGTGAGGAGTGAGGTGTCCAGCACGCCTTCTGGCCTCCGAGCCTCCTACCTCCACCTTCGGAAAACCGTTTCATCCTTATAATACCGCATGGAATGACGGCTTTACTCGTATCCGTCCTTTACGAGGTGGGAAGACTATCCTTCGGTAATACGGTGGTGGAAGTGCACGGTAACAGACTCTACGCCTCCTCAGGAAACGCGGTTGAAATATACGATATATCCACACCTGCAACTCCTGTGATGCTCTCACGGATACCTCACACGGGAAGGGGGGTAATACTGGCAATGGACGTGTCCGGGGATACCCTCTTCGTCGGCACGGATAGGGGAAGTGTGGTGGCCCTGGACGTGTCCAACCCCCTCAACCCAAGGTGGATAACTTCAACGGAATTGGACGATGCGGTGCTTTCAATAAGGGTTAAGGGAAGCCTTCTACTGATCGCCAACGGGTATTCCGGTCTTGTGATTTTGCGCAAGGGTGATCTCGCCACCGTTTCATCCCTCTCGGTGTCCTCGTACTCCACCGACCTTGACTACAGGGGAGATACGGTTTTCCTCACGTCAACCACCGTGCCGCTGAGCGTGATAGATATTTCCGACCCCATATCACCCACCCTCATGCTCTCCTACTCTTCCCTTCCGTGGTGTTCCGGGGGGTTGTACGTACGGATGCTGTCGGGCAGCTACTCTGCTATAAGGTGCGGGGATTCCCTTAAGGTTTACGATCTCACATCCCTATCGTCTCCCACGTACGTTTCAACCGTCGGGCAGACGAACGTAAATCCCTACCTCACGGATACCCTGATAACACTATCCGAGAACAACACGGTAAAGGTGTTCTCCGTCTCCAACCCCGCATCCCCCACACCCCTCTGGGATACCTCTCTGGCCACCCCTGAGCTCGTCTCTCACGCCGCCGCCTATGGGGACATGCTTTACGTGTTTACGAAGCATCCCTTCAGGAAGTTTCTGGCCCTTTCATATCCCGCGGGTACGGTCACACACGAGGCCCTTCTGCCCGGCACGGCATCCTCAGTGGAAAAGCTCGCCGGCTACCTCTACGTTTACAATCAGGGGCTTTCGGTTGTGGACGTCGCCTCCGCCTCAGAACCACGGCTTTTGACGTTTATCCCGACAGAATTCGGCCTGTTCTCATCCTCCTCGGCCTTCATGGACTTGGTATATCCCTACCTTTTCGTGGCGGGACGGGGACAAACCCGCATTTACGTTTATAACTTGTCTGTACCCTCATCCCCCGTTCTGGACACGTCCTATTCTATACCCATGGGCGTACACAACTGCTTCAAGGTGGTTGACCCCTCACGTGTACTCGTGTGCGGATACACCGGTATGAATCTCGTGGATCTGTCATCCATGACCTTTGTCACCCTATCCCTCCCCGTCAGGGGGGTTGACTTGACGTCCGACGGCAACTACGCCGTAGTCGTGGAAAGGGGAAACCTGCACACCGTTGATATGGGCACGTTTTCCGTCGCCGGAAGCGTATCCCTTCCCTCCGGTACGTCGGCCCTCTCGGTGGTGGTGGAAGGGGACAGGGCTTACGCCATGTACGTAGCCGGTACGGATTCCATGCGCGTTGCCGTCGTGGACATAAGCTCTCCACCTTCCCCCTCCGTTCTCGGAAGTACGACCGTAGGCCGTGTGAATACGTCTTACCTCTACTACCTGCCCGTTGGCCTTGAGAAGGTAGGGGATTACCTGTTCGGAAGCATGGCGGATATGGGGCCCTTCGTGGTTGACGTTTCCGATCCCACATCCCCATCGGTGGTGGAGGTCCTCAGACCCGACGGATACGCCACGGATCTGGCGGTAGGCGACGGGTACGTCTATCAGCTGGACAACCTCACGGGTCTCACCGTCTTCCGCGCGCCCCTTCCCACACCCGTCGCGGAGGAGGCCTCTCCCCTCCGGCCCCCTTTCATCCTGAGGGGCAGACACCTGAGATCGGGTATGGACGTTGACATATACACCTCCTCCGGACGCCTCATCCACCACGGCAGGGAGTACGAGTTCAGGACTTCAGGCGTGTTCTTCGTAGTGGCAAGGGGAAAAGCGCACAGGGTTGTAATAAGGTAGATCTTGCACCCCTTTCACCCTTATAATGGCGGCGATGTGGTGGACTATAACATGGATAAACGTCTTTTGGAAAACCTACGGTGGGGATGAAACCCAACAGGCCGTACAGGCCCTACCCGGCACCATTACGTCTCCAACTTACCTCTGGGAGGCGACACTTGACGCCACCCTTACTCCACCCACGGTGTTAAGCTCCCCCCTCATATGCAACCTGTCAAATTCCCAGGCCGGAAACGAGGTGGTGGTCAAGCTCACAACCCTGTTTCAGGGGAAGATATACGCTCTGAGGGGAACGGACGGAAACCAGCTCTGGAGCTACACCTACAACCTGAACACGGATCAAAGTCCAATATCCTGCGGAGACCTGGACGGGGACGGCTTAGACGAGGTGGTGACGAGGACAGAAAACGGTGTGGTCGCCCTTGACGATAACGGCTCGGTGATGTGGACCAACACCGATCCCATATACTCCTTTTCCGGACCCGTGATAGCCGAGGTGGACGCCTTATCTTCCGGTCCCGAGGTCCTGGTGACCGGACCAAGTGGATCAAACGCCGAGCTCTACGTCATATCTTCTACGGGTTCCACACTGCGTTCCATCACGATATCTATAACATCCCTGCCAGAACAGCCGGCAGGTACACCGGCTGTAGGAGACCTTGACAACGACGGCCAAAAGGAAGTCGTGGTGACCACGTTCTTTTCAGGACTGAGAAGCGTTGACCCGGTTGGTGGAAGCATAGAGTGGACGGTTATTGGCATGGCTATAAATCAGACGCCTGCGGTGGTTGACGCAGACGGCGATGGCAACCTTGACGTGGTGTACGCCTACGGCGGAAGGTACATAAACGTCGTCAGGGGAACGGACGGAAGTGATATATGGGCGTCCCCCTTTGACGTTGAGGCCCACACAACACTCGCGGACACCCACGCCGTACTCATGGAGCATTTCGCCGTATGGGATACGGACGGAGACGGTCTCGTCAACGTCTTCTTCGGAGACGGCGGTGATACTTCCAACGTGAACAGCCACCTGATAGGAGTTGAGGACGGATCGTCCGTGTGGTTTCACGGCGTTAGCGATTGGTCCTATGACGGAGGTGGGGCGCTTGCGGATATTGACGATGACGGGGATTGGGACTTTCTGAAGACGGACGATGCCGGCGTTCTCTGGGCGCTTGAGGCCAACACGGGAAACGTCCTCTGGAGCGTGAACTACGACGATTTCGGAAGCTCCGGAACACTTGACCCCGCCATAGCCATAGGTGATGTTGACGGGGACGGATGCTCAGAGGTGGTCGTTTTGGGAGCCGAGAGCGGTATACTTACGAGCAACTACGTCGTACGCGTTATAGACCAGAGCGGCGGAGGTGGAAGCGGATGTACGCCCCTTGGCAGGGGAGACGCAGGTCTAAAGGTATCTGAGAGGGGTGATCTTCCGCGCAACCTCGTCAACTGGACGGGTGGGAAGCCCTATGCCGCCGCCGATGTTGATGTGTACTCCCGCGACGGGAGGCTTGTGGGTAGGTTTTCAAAGGGGGAGAGGATGGACCTGAGCAGGGGTACGTACTTCGTGGTCTCGCACGGCAGGGTTGATGTGATCTTCGTGAGGTAAAGGGGACGGGTTTAGAATCATCGCCTTGCGTATACTCTGGATAGACGACGAGATCGATGAGATGTACTCCATCGTCTCCTTCCTTGAGAGTCAGGGTTTTGAGGTGGACACGGCCACAACCGTTGAGGAGGGTGTAAGTCAGATATCGCGGAAGAACTACAACTTGATACTGTTGGATTACCGGCTTCCGGGTGTGAACGGCCTTCAGGCCCTGAAGCTCATAAAGAGGACCTACCCCCACATACCCGTCGTTATGCTGACTATGATGACGGACGCCGATCTCATAAGACAGGCGATGGTTGAGGACGCCTACGATTACCTCGTAAAGCCGGTCCAGCCGGCCCAGCTCATGGCCCTGCTCGCAAAGCTCCAGAAGGAGCGTATAAAAGGTGAGTTCTTCTCCGATGAGGCGGAAAGGCTCAAGAGGGAGCTTGACAGCATTCCGGAGACCTACGATGGATGGCTTTTAAAGGCGGTTAAGATCTTCCAGTCAAGACTCGTCTACAAGAGGTACAGGAGCAAGTTTGACGAGTTCCTTCAGGAGGAGAACAAAAAGTTCGCCCGCTGGGTGGGGGAGAACTACCCCCACATCCTTGAAGATGACACGATCTTAATGTCCCACAACCTCCTCAAAAAGCTCGTTCTTCCCTACGTTGAGGTCTCACCGGTAGTCCTCATAGTTCTGGACAACTTCAGGTTTGACCAGCTCCACGAGATACTGTCCGCCCTCTCCTCCAATTACAAGATAGAGCAGAGCCTTTTCATGTCCGTTCTGCCCACGGCCACGCAATACTCAAGAAATTCCCTCTTCAGCGGCAGGACACCGCTGGACACGGAGAGGGCGCTGCCCGGCGCCCTTCAGGACAACCAAAAAGAGCTCGTACTTCTCTGGAAGCAGCTTGAGGATGAGGGATACAGGGTAGGGGTCTGGTACACAAAGATAAAGGACCTTGAGACCCTCTCAAAGATGAAGCCCTACGGTAAGAGGTTTGAGGTTTATATAGTGAACTTCGTGGACACCATACTGCACCTCATGAGCAACGTTGAAGCCCTCAGGGCTCTGGGAGAGGGTGAGGCCGCCATAAAGAGGTGGGCAAAGCTCATACTTGAGGACGGAAGGTTCTCAAGCATAGTCGGAAGGTTTCTTGACAAGGGCTACAGGGTCTTCATAACCTCAGATCACGGCTGGGTGATAGGCAGGACCCCTGTAAAGGTGGAGGGGAGGAACTTCAGCAAGGGTTTCAGGCACAAGTACGGGGAGGATATGCTGCCGAGAGGGGAGGAGAAGTTTGTAATCGTTGAAAAGCCGGAGGAGTGGGGGCTTCCCAGCTGGGGTAAGTTCCTCTTCGCGAGCGAGGACGCCTTTTTCGTCTGGGGGGAAAGGGCGGATGAGTTCGCCGAGCTTTACAAGAAGAAGATGTTTCACGGTGGGATCTCCCTTGAGGAGATGGTCCTTTCCCTGGCGATGATTTCGGGTTGAACCCACACTTCAAAGTCCACTGAAGAGCTCCCGTGCGAACAGCTCTCGCACCCTCTCCTCGTGAAACTCCATAGCCCTTTCCCTGTTCCTCCTCCCGTACTCCCGTCTCCTGCTCTCATCCTCAAGGAACCAAACGAGTCTCCCGTAAAGCCCTTCCACGTCCCCCGGCTTCACAAAGGGTGTCCCCGGAGGTAAAACTTCGGGCAGCGCCCCGACGGGTGTGGTGATGACGGGCAGGCCCGAGGCCATGGCCTCCAGGACGGCCATGGAGAAACCCTCGGAGTAGGAGGGCAAAACGAAAAGCGATGCCCTCTCAAATATCCTCAGCTTCTCCGGACCGAAGACGTTCTCGTATATCTCAAACCTGTTCTCAAGTCCGTTCTTTACAACGTAATCCCGCCACACCTCCTTAACGCTCTCCCTTGGCGCCCACTTTATGTTGGTCTCATGCTCTATCTCCGTACCCATCACAAGGAACTTCACATCGGGAAACCTCCGCACGAGTTCGGGAGCGGCCCTCAAAAGTGTGGTCCATCCCTTCGCCACAGATCTGTGGCCCACAAAAAGGAGGACCCTTCCCGAAAGGTTTGGCCGCAGGCGGAAGTACTCATCGGAGGCGGGATTTGGAACCACACCGAGCTTGTAATCCGGCACTATTCCCCTGAACTGCTCCTTTAGACCCTCGGACTGAACTATTACCCTGTGGGCCATCCCCCACGCCCAGAGGCATAGGAATTTGACAAGGGGATTGGCCTCCCTGAAAAACCTCCCGTAATGTCCCCCGCGGGCGTGCACCACAACACGGGCGGAAAAGGGCGCGGCGGCGTTCAAGACGACCAGATCCTTCAAAACGCCGAGTGTGGTGGCGCTTATGTTGTAATAAAAGACGTCGGGGGAGGTCCTCGCTGCGGTTGACAGGAGCCTCATGAGGTTCTTCAGCCAAGCCCTTACGGAGGTGAAGGTCAGCCTTCCCTTTTCGGCGTTGCTCTTCTGAAAGGATGTGTTTATTACGTGGAGTTCAAAGGGGAGTTTTTCGGGTTTTAAAAGAGTTGAATTTGAGACCTCCGGTCCGGCGTACGGAGGCCCCATGGGAACGAAGGCGAGAACAACCCTGCGACCCAACTAAGTACCCTCCGTCCATCTCCTCCTGAGCTGGGCCTCGGAAGGCTCGTCTATCCTTATCCCCATGGACGCCAGCTTCCTCTGGGCGACGTCCTCGTCTATCACGTCCGGCAGTGTATAAACGGCGGGCTTCAGTCTCTCCCTGTTCCTCAGCAGGTAGACGGCGGCGAGGGCCTGGTTTGAGAAGGAGAGGTCCATCACCTCCGCCGGATGCCCCTCCGCGGCGCACAGGTTTGCGAGTCTGCCCTCACACAGTAGGTAAACCCTCCTTCCGTCCTTGAGAACGTACTCCTTCACGTTCCGTCTGATCTCGGACACGGACTCCGCCATAGCTCCGAGGTCCCTCAGGTTTATCTCAACGTCAAAGTGTCCGGCGTTCGCAAGGAGTACGCCGTCTTTGGCGACCTCAAGATGCTCCCTGCGCACAACGTCCGGCTCTCCGGTAGCCGTTATCACCAGGTCAGCCCCCTTTATAGCCTCATACATCGGCATAACGTCATAACCGTCATGGACGGCCTCCAGGGCCTTTATGGGGTCTATCTCCGTTATTATCACCCTCGCACCCATACCCCTGAACCTCATGGCTATACCCCTGCCAACCCATCCGTACCCCGCCACCACCACGACCTTGCCGGATAGAAGCACGTTTGTAGCCCTGAGTATCCCGTCAACCGTACTCTGACCCGTTCCGTACCTGTTGTCAAAGAGGTATTTTGTCTTTGAGTCGTTCACGGCTATGACCGGATACTTCAGAACGCCCTCGCTCTCCATCTCCCTCAGGCGCCTCACACCCGTCGTGGTCTCCTCCGTGCCTCCGATTATTCCCTCGTATTGCCCTTCCGTGTGGGCCACCACGGTCAGGTCCCCACCGTCGTCCACGGTTATGTGGGGCTTAAAGGCCAAGCACTTTCTTATGTTTGCGTAGTACTCCTCCTCGCTCTCACCCCGCCGCGCGTAGACCTCTATACCCTCCTCTTCGTTAAGGGCCGCCACGACGTCGTCCTGGGTTGATAGGGGGTTTGAGGCGCACAGCCTGACCTCGGCCCCCATATCCCTCAGGGTCAGGGCGAGGTTTGCCGTCTCGGTTGTTATGTGGAGGCATGCGGCTATTCTGATCCCCTTCAGGGGTTTTTCCTGCGAGTAGTCCTCCCTTATACTCATGAGAACGGGCATCCTTCTTGAGGCCCACTTAATCCTCTTTCTGCCTCTTTCCCTCATATCACCAGACCCATTATCAGACCGTATATAAAGCGGGAGATCGGAAATATGACCATGCCTAAGATGTCAAAAAACGGTAGGAGGATGGATAAGATTATCAGGCCCAATAGGACGAACTGCAACCTGTCCTCAAGAGCGGTGTTTTCGTAAAGGGAGGGGTTTATGCCCTGGAGGATTCTCCATCCGTCAAGGGGTGGGAGGGGTATGAGGTTGAAAACACCGAGGATAACGTTGAGCCATATGAAGGTGTCTATGACGGGAAGAAGTGCTGGGTTGGCTCTTAAGGCTACGGAGTAGAAAACCGCTCCCACGAGGGCGAAGAGGAAGTTGGAGATGGGGCCCGCCGCGGCAACTATTGCCATATGTGCGGGGGGATTTCTGAAGTACATGGGATTCACAGGCACGGGCTTTGCCCACCCGAACCCCACGAGGACTATCATGAGAAGGCCCAACCAGTCTATGTGGGCCAAAGGATTTAACGTCAGCCTGCCGAGTCGTGCGGCCGTGGGATCACCGAGCCTGTACGCCGTCCATGCGTGGGCGTACTCGTGAAAGGAGAGGGCGAGGATTATAAAAGGCAAAACCAGAATCCTCAGAAAAAAGGCTTCCATCATACCTTCAGTATCCTCCTGAAAGTCAACTGCTCCACCACTCCGAAGAGCGAATAGGCGAGCCAGTATAGGACTATACCCGCTGGCAGGGTGAGGAATATGAACACGAAGACGGCCGACATTATGAGGCCCATCCTCTTGGCGTTCTGATCCGCACCCGGCTGGAACCACGTGTTTGCGGCGCTAACGAGTCCCATGATTATGGGAAGGGCGTAGAAGGGGTCTTTCGCCGAGAGGTCCGGAACCCACAGGAAGGCCGTTCCCTTCAGCTCTATGGCGTTCTGCAAAACCTGGTACAGCCCCCAGAATATGGGAAGCATGAGCAACATGGGAAGACATCCGGATAAGGGATTAACACCCGCCTCCCTGTAGAGCTTCATGGTCTCCCACTGGAGGCGTTCGGGGTCGTCCTTGTAGAGCTTCTGCAGCTTTTTGAGCTTGGGCTGGAGCTCCTTCATCTTTTTGCCCGCCCTGTACATGCTTATGTAAAGGGGTGAGAGGAGTACCTTCAGGACGAGGGCGAAGAGGACTATGGCGAGGGCGTAGTTGCCCGTTATCCTGTGAAAGAGGACCAGGGCCCAGTACATCGGCCAGACTATGATGCCGAGCCATCCACCTCCGAGGTCAAAGGCCTCCGTGAGGGGTGGGTTGAAGGAGGAGAGGGACTTCTTTTCGGCGGGTCCGAAGAAAACCTTAAAGGAATGGGGAGTTGAGGGGTACACGTCAAAGGTTATCCTGTTGCCGTCCTTGTAGCTGACGACTTCGCCTTTGAACCCTGTAAGGGCTACCACATAATACCTTGACCTCAGGCCGAACCAAGCGAGGGTGTCGGCCAGAAACCTTATGTTCGCCCCCTTGTAGGGGATCTTTTTAAACTCACCGCTTTTTGTCTTTACGAGGAGGTCCTTCCTTGTGTACCTCCCCTCCTCCGTGATGGGGGTCGTTATCCTGAAGGGGATTTTGTCCTTCAGGTTGTAGTGGAGGGTGTAATTCTCATCAAACTTGACTGTGAAACCTTCCGCCTCAAGCGTCTTGCTCTCGGGATCCGCGAGGGCGAGGCCTTCCGACATGTGGGGCATTATTATGTGGCCCTTCGGCTCGGCCTTGTGTCTGTGGTCCTTCAGGGAATAGACGGATGCCCTCTCAAGGTCCAAGACGTAGGCGTGATCCCCAAAGTCTATCTCCGCCGTCTTTGACGGGAGAATGGTTTCAGGTGCTTTTTCGCTTTTAACCTCCCTCCTCTCAACCCTTTCAACCCTCTGCGCCTGAGACCTCATGGCCTCCCTTTTGGGTCTGAGGACGAAGTAATCCCACACGGTCATGAAGCTGAAGGCGAAGAGGAAGAACCAGAAAAGCCTCTTTGTCCTCTCGTTCATCTTTAGCGGGTTATTCTACGGCGGTCGGCAGTAAAATACTCCGTTATGCGTCCGGTTCTGGCCCTGGCCGTTCTCCTGCTCTCCGGAGGACTCCTCTACCTCTACTACGGCAAACTCGTCCCCCTTGAAAAGGTGGTCCGGGACTTGCACGAGGAAAACCTGAGGTTGATAAAGCGTCTACCCGCCGGAGGGAAGGGTGAGATAAAGGTGGAGCAGGAGAAGACCGTCATAAAGATCCCCTCCGACAGCATATTCATGCCCGGAAGCACGGAGATCTCACCGCAGGGCAAGAAGGTTCTTCAAGATCTTCTGAAAGATATAAAAAAGAGCGGTTTCAACCTCCTGGAGGTGGCCGTTTACACCGATAAATCTCCCGTAAAAACCAACAGGGACAGGTACCCCACCAACTGGGAGTTGGCGGCCGTGAGGGCGACATCAATAGTGAGGTTCCTCATAAGCAAGGGGCTATCACCGGAGAAACTGGTGGCCGTCTCTTACGGGGACAGCAGGGCAAGGGGTACGTCCTCTGCCGACAGGTTTGTCGAGTTCAGGGTTTACTGATGACCTCAAGTCTCCTGAGGGCCATTTTATAAACCTCCTCTCTGCCCCTTCCGAGGTATTTTCTGGGGTCTATCCCTTCGTACTCCCGAAGGGCTTCCAGAACCCCCACCTTAAAGGCCATGCGCAGATCCGTATCCGTGTTCACCTTCCTTATGCCAGCCCTTATGGCCTCTTTCAATATCCCGTCCGGCACGCCCCTCGCCTCCTCCATACCCAGCTTTTCCGCGTACTCCCCGTAAACACCTGAGGCGCCGTGTAGCACAAGGGGGAGACCCGTCAACTCCCTTATCTTCCTTATGCGTCCTATGTCTATGCGAGGCTCTCCCCTGAACTTGTAGGCTCCGTGGGATGTGCCTACGGCGACGGCCAGCATATCCACCCCCGTCTCCTCCACAAAACGCTTTGCCTCCTCCGGGTCGGTGTATACGCTCCTCTCGGCCGAGACGTCGTCCTCAACCCCCGCGAGAACCCCCAGCTCACCTTCAACCGTTATACCAAGAGGGTGGGCTATTTCAACTACCCTTTTCGTAATGGCCACGTTATCCGAAAAGGGCCTGTCCGAGGCGTCTATCATGACGGACGTGTAGCCGTAGCGGATGGCCTTCAGGACGCTCTCAAATCTCCTCCCGTGGTCCAGGTGCAGGGCTGCCGTTATCCCATACCTGCCCACAGTGGCCTCAACCATCGGCCTTATGACTTCTATGCCCATGTACCTTATGGCCCCCTCTGATGTGGCCAGTATCACGGGGACGTTCATGTCCGCCGCCGCCCTGCACACGGCGTCAAGGAACTCGTAGTTGTTGAAGTTGAAGGCGGCGACCGCGACGTTCTCGCCTTCCGCCCATTCCATCAGATCCTTCGCCGGAACAAGAGGCATAGAAGCAAATCTAAGGGCGAACCTTGACGTACTTTCTGTAGAGGTTTGCGTACCTCGTAGCCCTGTAGAGCATACCCTTCTCGTAATAAACCCTGGCCAGAACCCTGTAGGCCCCCACCTCACCCACCTTTAAGGCCTCTCTGGCCAGTTCCAAAGCCCTTTCGTGTTCCCCGAGTTTCAGGTGGGTCTCGGCCATAACGCTCAAAATCCTACCGTCTATCCTGCACCTCCTCCTCACATCCCCAAAGAACTCCAGGGCGTCCTTTGGACGTGTGTTCTTCAAAAGCTCCAGTTTCATGACCAGAAGGCGCTCGTCGCAGGGCAGAACCCTTAGCAGGCTGTCCAGAACCCTCTCACCCCTCTCCATTCCTTCTTCCCTGAAGGCCATAACGGCGTAATTCCCGTGGTTGTACGTCCTGAGGGAGAGTTCAAAGTTGGGCCTGACACCCCTCTTGAGGTACATGTAGGCGACGGGAAGCAGGAAGAGGAAGAACAGCCCCCAGAGGACGTTTTCGTAAAACCTCGGCCGGCTGGCTATGAAACCCGCGAGGAGACCCACGGGTACGGCTACGTAAAGGGCCTCCGGCAACCTTAAAACGAGGGGGATGAGAACGTAGGCCAGGAGCATAAAAACACCGCTCAGGACCCTCCCCAGCCTCATGCCGAAGACGGTGTAGTTGGTGAAAACGCCGAATACCCTATCCCCCTTTTCGTCCTCAACGTCCTTCACGTTGAAGGCGAGGGTGACGCCCAAAACGGTCGCCAGGGCCACGTCCGAAGGGTAGGCCAGAAGGGTCTGGCCCATCAGCCATGGGGAGGCCCCGAGGTACTGGCAGAAGAGGGCTATAAGCCCTATGGTGAGCGTGGATACGAAGTACAACCTCTTCGTCCTCATGGGAGGGGCGGAGTAAACCCATGCCAGTCCCATCAGGGCCAGGCCGAGTAGGAAGGCGTCCCATCCGACGGATAAAAACGTGGCGAGGGCCATGGAGAAAAGGACGGCAGCCGTGGATTTCAGCTCCGACTCACCCAGCTCCCCCTTCAGTAGGGGCGTGCGTTTTTCGTTAACCCTGTCTATCTCCCTGTCAAAGTGGTCGTTCACGAGGACGGCGAAGTGGTGGGCGAAGGTCAAGCCCAGAAGTATTCCAAAAACTGCAAGGTAGTCAAAGGGATTCCCAAACGGCCTTGGCCAGAGGTGTCCCCCCACCTTCCACCCGAGAAAAAATCCCAGCAGACCCATGCTCAGGTAGAAAGGAAGCTTCTGGACTCGTAGTGTTAAAACCCCCATCAAAAAACCCGGCCTGTACATGTAGGAGAAGGCTACCAGGCCAAAGGTCAGGGCGAAGACCTCCAGTAGGGAGTACCTCATGGTGTCGTCCGGTATGAGGGAGACGGAGGCTGCGCTGAGGGCCTCTCCGCTGCCCGTGATGGCGTAAAGGACACCCGGAAGCGAGCCTATGAACATGAGGGTGAAAAAGGCGGAGACGGCCGAAAGAATTGCCGGAGGAAGCCGCTTTCTATGCATGTACGTGTACAGGGCAAATCCGACTATCGCGAGGGTTATCTCAAGGCGCATGCCGTAGGTTATACCCCGAAGCTCAACGAAGGGGTTGAAGAAGTGGAGGAGGACGGCCTCAACATCCTCCCACGAGAATATGTACCTCAACCGAAAACCTCCTCCGAGGAAGGCGTCAACTACCGGCGGGAGGACTATCAGGGGTGAGAACGTGGCCACGACGTTAAAGGTTTTCAGAACCGGCCGTCTGGAGAAAATCGCGAGGAAGACCGAGAGCCACACGAAGACGGCGAAGTAGAACGCCCCCTGGTGGAGGAAGAAGAACAGGAAGGACTTGAAAAGGGTGGTCTGAAAGTGGAGGTTTCTCATGTATTCCAGCGACCCCTCAAGTATCCCCCTGAAGGTTATGGAGATGGGGATTACGAGTAAGGATAGAGCAGGATTCTGACCCTCAACGTAAGAGATAATCTTCCTCAAAGCACCTCCTCCTCGGAGTAAACCACTTCGGCGTCGCCGTATAGGTCCTCAAGGGCGTAGAAGGCGCGGGCGTCGGGGAGGAAGAGATGGACCACTATATCCCCCATGTCTACGAGGACCCAGGATGAGAGCTCGTTCCCCTCAACCCTTCCACCGAACCTCTCCGCTATCTCCTCGGCCATGTCCAGGAGGTGATCCGTCGTGAAACCCGTAGCTATTACGAAGTAATCGGCGAGCGCCGGGTTTATGCGACTTATGTCCAACACAATCACCCCTTCACCCGACTTTTCACGGATGACGTCCGCTATTTCCCCCAGTATATCCTTCAAGGGGAAATTCTAAGGTCGCCTTTTATCCCCTAACGGCGAAACCCAAAAGGGTGACCACAACGCTGTAAAGCATCCAGGCGGCCACCGCCCACCACACACCGTGTACGTCAACGCCTTCTACGAGGTTTACGAGAAAGAGGAAGAGGAGGAAGTTCAGAATGAGCGACCACAGACCGAGCGTTATGACTGTTATGGGAAAGGTGAGGAGCTTCAGGAGGGGTATCACAAAAGCGTTGGCAAAACCGAGCAGGAACGACAGGACCAGAAGCGCCCCCCAATCCCCGATCTCAAAACCCTCAAGAAGGCGTTCCACGAGCAAAAGGGACAAACCGTTCAACAGGACCCTGAGGACAAGGCCCCTGATGTGGTATTCTACAGCCGCCTTTCCCTGCACATCTTGAGGTATTTCCTGTAAAGCCTCAGCCTATCCCTGGCCATCATCCCCTCTATTTCCTTCAGTAGTAGGGGGTTTATACCCTCGCCCGTGGCACACCTTATCAGGAGGTAGTGGAGGTAAACCTCAGGCAGTTTGATATCCCCATCCCGCATGTTCTTGATCGCCCTCCTCACGTACTCCTTCGCCCTGTCGTATCTACCCGTCAGGAACATGATCCAGCCTTTTGTGTCGAGTATGTGATCCATCTCACACAGCGAATAGGCCTTGTCCACCAAAACCTCTGCGCTGTCCAGTTTGTGGTTCAGAAGGGCAAAGGCGTAGGCCCAGTTGTTGTAAACGGTGGCCAACTCGCAGTCCTTGAGCTTATAACCGTACCTCTTGAGTTTCTCGGAGTAGAGGTTGCTGATGCTGTCCGGGAGGTTCAGTAGGGTGTACACCTCCGCAAGGTTTATCCAAAAGGCTATGCTGTCGGGATACCGCTCCACAAGACCCCTCATGACCTCCCCCGCAAACCTGTGTTCCCCCACACCCATGGCGTACCAGTACGCCTCCAAGTTGAGCGGTACGTTGGCGGGGTCCATCCTGACGAGCTGTCTGTACAGGGCTATGGCCGAGGACCTTTCACCCCTGTACCTGTGAAACCTCGCCCACACCCATTTTCCAAGCGGGTTCTCCCTGTCCCTCTCCCTGAGCAACCATCCAAACCTCCTGTGATTGTTCGTGATGGAGGAGAGGAGGAAAGCATAGGTGATCCTGTAGTCGTCGTCTCCGGGGGCCAGATCGTAGGCCCTTTTGGCGTGGTAGAGCGCGGTTGACGTGTCTCCGAGCTTGAGAAAGGCGTGCATGAGGAGGTTTCTCGCCTCGGCGTCATCACCCCTCTCCGCCAGGTAGTGGGATATCTCCCTTATACCCTCCTCGATCCTGAACTCGCTCCCGGATGAGATCAGGGCGTATCCCCAGTAAAGGTTGGGCCGTGTGAATCCGAAGTCCTCGTACATGGCGGCGAGGAAGCTCAGGGCCTCCGTACTCCCCAGGTCCGATAGGAGCTTGGCTATCTTGAACCCCAAAACCGTATCCTTCTTTATCTCATAGGCCTTCTTGTAGAGCTCCAAGGCCTTCCTCTTCTCGTTGGACCTCTCATAGCACATCCCCATGGCGAGGTAGAGCCTCCTCCTCTCGTGGGGATCTTCGGGGACCTTCAGGTTTTTCCTGACGACCGGTAGGGTGGAATCGCACCTGCCCATCTTCGCGTAGATCACGAGTATGTGGCGTGGGGCCTCCTCCGTCTCTCCGAGGAACATGGCCCTTTTGTAAAAGTGTAGGGCCTTCTTGATATCTCCGAGGTTTTCGTATATCTTGCCGGCGAAGAGGAGGACATCCGGTATGGAGTCAAACCCGTGTATGTACTTTCCGACGACCCTGTCAAACCCCTCAAGATCCCCCTTGCTCTCCACGAACTTCTTGTAAAGGAAAACCTTCCAGATGTAAGGCTCCCTGCTCCCGGAGTTCACGAAGTGCATCAGGAGGCTATCGCCGTCCATTCCAAGCGCAGATGATAGCATTAGCTTCAAGCTGTCCGGTAGCTCCTCCGAGCTCTCTTCAAAAAGGGCTTTGGCCCTTTCCCCGTCCTCCAAGGCCTCAAGCCTTATCCTCAGGAAGATCTCCTCAGGGGATAAGAGTAAGAGCAGCGTGATCATCTGACCAAAAACTTAAAGGTTTTTATCCCTTTCCGACCCTCCAGCGTGGCGAAGTACACACCTTTGGGGACATCCAGGGGGTACTCACCCGCTACGACCCTCATCGCCCTGATCAGCCTTCCCGACGCGGAGAAGAGCATAACCTCCATCTCTCCCTCACCCTCAACCACGAGTCTGCCGGAGGTGTAGTACAGGGACATGCCACCATCCCTCCTCCTCTCCTTCAGACCCACGACGGACGTGTCGGGCATCTCCAACGATGGGAAACCCGTGTTCCACCTGTTCCCCCTCCCCATAGGCCAGGTTATGTTCCCGGCCACCCCCAGGCTCCAGCAGACGAACCTGTGTCCGGAGGTCAGGGCGCAGAGCTCCACATAGCCGTCCGCGTTTACGTCGTAGAGGAGCGGTGCTCCGAGTACGGCCTCCTCCCTGAACCTGTCCCCGTGGCCCATATCCACGGGAAAACCCTTTACATCCCCTTGGAGGTTTTTGGCGTAGAGGACGCTCCTTACGGAGGAGTAAACCGCCTCCTCGTATCCGTCCCCATCCAGATCCCCTATCACAAACCTACCCGCGCTCTGGTTCCAGTCGTTCTCACTCACAAAGAGAACGCTCCCACCCCTATCCACCACGGCGAACGTCCGCTTACCCAGAACGGCGAAATCCACACCCGCGGAACCGTCCCATTCAACCGGGACGGGGACATCGCTGAAGTGTTGTACGGGGAGCCTCACACTGTCAAGCGATAGGGATTCAAAGTCTACCACGTATATGAGGCCTTCGGCCGGTGTTATCGCCTTGAGTTTCCCCCCCTCCCTCAGGAGGTTCACACCCAAGAAGGAGGGTTTTGGAAGGGACACGTCCAGAGAGGAGCAGTCAACCCTCAGGGCGGTCAGGACAGTCCTCTCGGAGTTTTTCTGCAGGATCACCTCCCATCTACCGTCCCCCGCAACGTCCCCCGCCGCCATGAGCTGATCCGCCCATCCGAGGTTTCTGCACACGTTCAACACGTTCCCAAAACCGTCGTAGAAGTGAACCTCGTTTCCCACCCTCACGGCTATATCCGGTATCGCCCTCCTGAACCTCCCCAGTACCACCGGCCCCACGGGTGCGGCGTTCAGGGCGATTCTCCTCTCCAACCCCCCATCCCAGGAGAGTACGAAAAGGGCGGGGGAGCTTCCCGCCACGCCGAAAACCACCTCGTACTCCCCATCGTTGTCCACATCCCCCACGGCGGGAGGGGCCGAAATCTCTACCAGCTCCGGGTATTCGGCAACGCTAAACCTCCAGAGCTCCTCACCCGAGGCCGAAAACACGGTTATGCTGTTAAAGGTGGAAGGGACCACCAGCTCGTATCCGGGGGAAGGTGTGAGATCCGCCGCCAGAACGTTGGACCTGTACCCACTCCACCCGTCGTCTACGTCGGCGTAGAACAGGAGAGGGGGGTTGGGTCTGTTGCATACGCTGTCCGAGGGTTGGCCTATCAAACCCGATACCACAGGTCTTGCCCTGTAGCACACCTTCCTCCACCCCGAGACCTCATGCACGACAAAATCCCAACCGTAGGGGAAAACCGGTAGGACAGACCATCCGCCTCCCGTATCCGCCTCAACGAGGACGTTCTCCCAGGAGCCACCCCACACCACCTTCACACCACCGTATGTGGGCAGGGCCGATATGCTGTCCACCCTGGGTAGGACACTCCTGTAAATGACCGCAAATGTATCCTCGGCCTCGGGGAGAAGGGTCAAAAGCAGCGTATCCCCGTCCGCGAGAGCGTGCGAGAGTATCATCTCCGCCACCTTCACCTCTCCCCCACCCACGGACAACGTGTCAAGCCGTACAAAAGCCCTGTTGATCGGAAGGGGTGTGATCCCCCTCAACCCTCCAGGTCCTCCGTTGAAGACGTAAACCCTCAAAGCGCTGTCGCTCTCGGGGAACAGACCCACGATGTCGGCTTTTCCCCTCATCCCAACCGCGTAAACCGTATCCCGGTACGTGGGACAGGAGGTGCAACCCGCCCTCAAGACCCCGTAGAGCCTCCCTCCGGAGCCGACCGGAACGTTCAACGTAAAGAAGGCGGAATCCCCCGCGTTCAGGTTCCCTATATGGACGGAATCGTATCCGAGACCCGCAACACCCAAAAAGGAGACGTACGCCCCCTGAACGGGTGTACCACCCGCGTGGAAAACCCCTTCCACACGAAGGGTATCACCGGATACGGTGTCCTCATGGGATACGCTGACGTAAAACCCCCCGACGGAGATGTGAAACTCCCCTATAAAGGGTGTGTAGCCCTCCCTGTAAACGCCCACGGCAAAGTCCCCACTTCCGTACGGCGAAAGGGGTACCCTCACGTATCCCGAAGCCCTGAACCTCTTGACAACCCTTTCACCCTTCATCAGGGTTATGGTGGAGGAGGGGGGTACGTTCGTCAGGATCAGGGTATCACCCGTGATGGAAAGGCCCACGTGCGATGTGTGGGGAACGGTTCTGTAAAGGCGCAGGGAAGGGTCCCCTATGAGGTTATAACTCAAGGCCTCATAAACGTATCTGTAGTAGTACCCCACGGCCCTCGCCCTCACCTTTGCCCAGACGTCAACGTACCCGGCGAAGAAACCCGAGGGGTGGAGGTAGGCCCTCCTGAACCCATAACCTATCAGGGGGATCGCTATTCCGGGATAGCTCTCCTTTGAAGGCCCATAGGAGGCCACGCTCTTGCCCTCCTTGAAGAGCAGGAGGTTTATGGAGTTCGTGTAGGGGGAGTTGACCATACAACCCGCGTGCATCCAAAAGAGCGGGGCGGAGTCCGTCTCCACAAGGGCCACGTGATTGGGGAGGAAGAGAACCGTGGCGGTATCAACGTTCAGGACGAAAACCCTGTAGTTGGAATGGGAGAAGGCGAACAGGAAAGAGGATCTCTCAAGGGAATCCGTGAACTCACCTAAGGTTATACTCCTCTCCGGGGAATCCATCTCGCACAGGACACCCTTGGAAAGGGAGTGGGGCATGTGCGAGAGCATATCGTAGGCGTTGGAGCAGGCATCGTTTTCCGATACAAATTTGGAGGCGAAGAGCAGGACCTTCGGTGGAAAATCGTAGGGGTAGGCCCTCTCGTAATCCACGATCCTCCTGACGTAGGAAAAGGCCTCCTCAAGGTTTGAGGCGGGTATCCGTCCGACGGCCACCTCAAGGGCTATGTCCAGGCTGTCCACGTACTCCCCAAAATCCCCATCTCCGTCAAAGTTCCAACTCCCATCTGCGCTCCCGTAATAGGCGTCGGTCTCCATCTCCTCCCCGTACTTGTAGCGGTCCAGCGATGGAATGTGCAGTCTTGCGGGGGGTATGCGGCTCTCATCCCCACCCAACAGGAGGAACTTCACGCCCCAGTTCCTGTAGAGAGCGATCACGAAGTTCCTTATCCTCTCCTGAGGCGTCCTTCCGGGGAACCTCAGGGCGTCTTCAACCGTAAAAACCGCCGTCCTTATCCCCGTGAGGTTTTTAAACCTCGCCAGGGTGTCAAACGCGGCCTTGAGATCGGGGGTCGTCAGGATCAGGAGGTCAACCGAATCAACACCCGGCATACCCATAGCGGAGTACCCCTCCGCGTGGAACGATACCTCCACCCTCAGACTTTCATAGGCGTAGAACTCACCGCCTTCTCGGGTTATCTCAAAGAAGAGGAGGTGGGCTATCCTCTTATC
>JALWZG010000019.1 GCA_027002825.1 Caldifarciminota bacterium | reverse complement strand
CCTAATCCTCCTTCTGACCAGCCTCCTCTTCTATATATCCGAATGGGCGTACTCCGAGCGGCCTCAAGACTGAAGTGGCCTCAGAAACTCCCTAAACGTAAAACCCGCAAACAGAACCTCAAAAGGCAGAAGGTACATCTTGAACCTCAGGGCGTCAAAGTTGCCGAAGGGGTTGTAAAGGGCGTAAAGGAAGCAGAGCAAGATATAGCCCACGAGAAAGGGTGAAATCTCCCTCTTGCCGCAGGACCACGCGCAGAGCAGGAAAAAAACCGTCAGGAGGCCGTAAACTACGTAAAAGACCTTGAACGGCAAGGACAAAGCCCCCGCCCTCTCAAAAAATCTGGAGGAGGAAAGGGAGGGGAAAATTAGGGAGGCGAAGTTCACGGGTATCTGTCTCAGCAAGGAGATCACGTCCCGCGGCTCCAAGTCCTTCAAGAAGAGCTCCCTGAAGCAGGCGGAGTACTCCCTGTTGTTCAGCTGAAACATCTGGAAGTAGGAGTTAAGCTCCGGAGAGCCAAAACCCACGCTTGAAGGATCCGGAACACCCTTTTTCTTTAAACAGACCTTGAAATCCTCACCGAGATCGTTTATAAAATCCAGAACATCGCCGTAGGGCTTTCCCCTCTCCCTCTCCACCCTCTGCGCGTACGCCCAGAGGTAAAAGTTGGACTGATCACCGCACTTTAAAGTCTGCCTAACGTTTAAGCTCAGGGGTGTTAGAACGGAAAGGAGGACCAGGGGGAGGTACTTCTTTGCGCTCCGGAAGGCAAAGAAGAGGAGCGGAGCGGAGAGCAGGGCCATCTCCGGTCTCAGGAACACCGCAAACATCAGAAAGGGCAGGGCCAAAACCAGATTCGTATCAGACCTCCTCCTGACATACCTGAACGTGAAGTAGGTGTAGAGGAGGAGAGCTGAGGCCGTGGGTGCCTCAAGCATCAGAAAAGGTAGGTAGTAAAACGCCGTGGGAAATATTAGAGATCCCACCAGAAGGTTTAACCTCAGTCTGTTAGGGTTTATCTCCCACAGGAGCGCCGCGAGTCCGTTCGCAAAGACCAGGGAAAATGTGAAAACGTAGTAGAGGGGGAAGTACTCCCCGAAAGCCACCATAAACGGGTAAAACACGAAGGACTGTACCACCCTGTAGCAGAGGGTAAACACCCCGGAGTCCGTTATGAACACCGGTTCTCCGTACCGGAGAAGGGAGTAGGCGGGAGGCAAATAGTAGAGGAAGGTATCGGAGGACTTCCCAACGAAATCCGTCAAGAGGAGTTCCTCTAAGGTGTCAAGCGGTGCCGTCAGGGAAAGCCCCCTCAAAAGGGCGTTGGCAACTTTAAAGAGGACCGGCAGAAGGTAAAGGACGGACAGGTAAAGGTGCAGCTTAACCCTTTTCAAAGGCACACCGTAAATTTTAGTGTATTCCATCCACTTGCAGTGGAATCCTTTCAACTGTAGAATACAGGCGGTGAGAAGGCTGCTCTTGATAATCTTTCTCGTGGTCCTGGGTGCGGCCATAGGCGGAGGTGTGGGGGTAGGGGTGGCTATGTACTTCATGCAGAGACAACCTCAAACATCGCAAACGCCCGCTGTTGGAAGCGCTGATACCACTTCCCCCCAGGTGAAACCCGAGGCGGCGGAGGTGGTTGAAGAGATAGTCCAGAAGACCTCCTCCCGGACCACGGCCGAGAGGGGTGTAGGAGGTGCCACCTCCCAAGTCCCGCGGAATCCCGACACCGCAAAGTTGGCCGTGGTCCCACCGAAAGGAGGGGAAGAGGAGGATGCATCACCCGTAATGCCGACGTCCGGGGAGGTTTCCGAAAACTCCCAACCCTCCACACCCACAAGCCCCTCCCTTCCCACCACGACACCTACGGTAAGCCCATCGCCCACAATTGACCTCAACACCGGAATTGACCTTACGACACCGAAGCCCAAAAAGACACCCAAAGTTCCGAGCATAACCCCCGAGCTCTCCCATTCCTCCCCTTCACTTTCGCTGGGGGGGTTGAGCGAATCCGAGATAAAGAAGGTGTACTATCAGGAGGGGAACCTCGCAAAGGCCGAAAGGATGCTCAGGAAGGAGCTCAAGAAGAATCCCAAGAGTTCACTCGCCCGCAAATACCTCTACATAATAAAACTTGAGAAAAAAGCCCTGGCGTTGGAGGCGCAGGGGGACAAAGAGGGGGCCAAAAGGATATGGAGGCAGATCCTGAAAAGGGCGCCGGATCATCCACGGGCAAAGGCGAGACTCTCCAAATAGTCAGGGGTTTGAGAGGTGTTCAAACAGGTTTGAGAAAAAGTCGGGTGTGGTGTAGATAAGTGCCGGTTTGCCCTTTCTTATCGTTATCTCCTCTCCGTCCTTGAGACTCTTTATGGGTATGCCGTCGGCCGAGAGGAGGGGGGGGTTCGTGTGCCTAAACCTGACCTTTACCCTGACCTCGTAATCCGAGCTTATGACTATGGATCTCAAGGAGAGGGTGTGGGGTGCGATGGGGGTTATTACGTAGGCGGGTATGTCCGGTAGGACTATGGGACCTCCGGCGGCAAGGTTGTAGGCCGTTGAACCTGTTGGTGTTGCGACTATCAGGCCGTCCCCTCTGAAAGAGATCTCCCTCTGGGAATCCACCTTGAACTCCACCTCTATCATCCGGGCCGCCGTGGAGTTTATGCTTATCTCGTTGAGGGCGTTGTATCCCAAGGTGTTTATGCGCGTTCTCTCCGAAGGCTTCAATTTCCCCGTTTTTATATCGTTCAGAACCTCTTCTATCTCCTCAAGTTTAAATGTGGCGAGGAAGCCTATCCTCCCCTTCTTAAACCCCACCACCGGAAGTCCGTCCGCCACCCTTACGGCCCAAAGGAGAGTTCCATCACCACCGATCACGACGAACAGGTCCGAGGGTTTCCGTGGCCTCTCCCCCGCCTCTATAACCTCCTCCACCTCAAGCACCCTCCCGATCCTACCGATATAACCCCTGACCTCCTGCGGGGGGAGGTCCCCCCTTACGACCACCGTACACCTCATCACGGGCCGGAGAGCATATGGGAAAGCCAGGTCCTCGCGTCCTTCACGGTGAAGGGGTTTCCGTGTCCGGGATAAACGGTGGTGTCCTCCGGGAGGGTCAGTACCCTTCTCAAAGACTTTAGGAGTAAAGCGGGGTCCCCACCGGGTAGATCCGTCCTCCCCACGGCTCCACCCTCAAAGATCAGGTCGCCGACAAAGACCACACCCTCCGACACAAGGGCTATGCTTCCGGGGGAATGTCCGGGCACCTCCCACACCCTCAGGTGAAGACCACCAACCTCCAAAACGTCGCCCTCCCTTAGGTACCCCTCAACCGGGGGTGCCTCCGGGACGGGTACACCGAAGTATCTCTCCACCCACTCCTTCGCCCCCTCCATCAAAGGGACGTCCTCACTGTGCATCAGAACTCCGGAGACCCCCATGGAGATCCAATCGTAGACGTGCATGTAATGGTCAAAGTGTCCGTGGGTCAGCACCAGACCCCTCACACCGTCCAAAGGGTGGGGAGGGGGATTGGCGGGGTCTATGACCAAAACCTCCCCTCCACTCTCAACGAGATAGGTGTTGGCAAAACCCTTTATGAGTTTAACCCTCAATTCTCGCCAGAGGGTGCGTCTTCATATAAACATCGTAAACGCGGGCGAGGGAGACCTTGAGGTACCTCTCCGTAGTCGCGACGGAGGCGTGTCCGAGGAGCTCCTGCAGAATCCTTATATCGCATCCGCCAAGGAGCATGTGGGTTGCAAAGGTGTGTCTGAAGACGTGGGGATGGACCTTCTTTCCGAGTCCGACCTTCACGGCGTAGTTTTTCACTATCTTCCACGCCCCCACGCGGCTCAACCTACCACCCCTCCTGTTGGGAAAGAGGACGGGATTCCCCCTTGCTATGCGGGGTTGAACGTCCCGGAGGTAATCCCTCAAGAGTTCGGCCACCCTTGAGTGGAAGGGAACGATCCTCTCCTTCTTCCCCTTGCCCACAACCCTCACAAACCTACCCTCAACGTCCACATCCAGAACGCTCATCTGTAGGGCTTCCGAGATCCTTATACCCGTCGCGTACAGCATCTCCAACAGGAGTTTGTCCCTGAACCTGAGCTCATCCCTGATCTCAACGGCGTTGAGTATTCTTACCACCTCTTCATAGGAGAGGGCCTTCGGTAGGGGCTTCTCCGAGGAGGGCAGGTGAACGTTCTCCAGGGGGTTGTAGGGGAGCCTGTCGTACATGGCCAAGAACCTGTAGAAGGATTTGACCGCCGCCGCCATCCTCTGCACGGTTGAAGGCGCCAGATCCCTCTCCCTCAGGTGGGCTATGAACTCCTCGTACTCCTTAGCACCTACCCTCCTGTAATCGTACCCCCTTTCCTTTAAAAACTCCTCAAACATACTCAGATCCCGCTCGTAGGCCTTCAACGTGTGGGTGGAGCTGTTCCTCATCACGAGGTAGGCGATGAACTCCACTACATCCCTCCTCATCTCTTTAAATTTTAAAGGCGATCCACGGGGGATTTTTCAAGGATATAATACGGCGTGCTCGGAAGTTGGTTCCTGATGCTCTCGGAGGGTTTTGAGGGGGGAATGGCGTGGACCGTGGGAAACGGTGGGGACAGCCCCACCTGGACGGTGCAGGACTACGGGACATCTCCAACCGAGCCTCCGGGAAGCGGAAACCGATACGTGGTGAGCTTTGCCGTGGGGACAACCACGTTTGACACCATCACATCACCTGCCGTCTACGTATCGGGTCGCGACAGCGCCCTCTTGACCTACGCCTTTACCTTTTCAAAGGCCTTCCCAACATCCCAGGAATGGGGACAGGTCCTCCTGAGCTGCCACGATGGAACCTCCTGGTCGGGTTGGGGCCTTCTGAAGCTGTACTCCGGACCCGCCGCGGGTTTTGACTCCGTCGGGTTTCGCCTAACGTGCGATAGCATAAGGCTGGCCTTTGTACACGTTGCCTTTGATTTCGGGGGTCATTTCGCCCTTGACGATATAAGGCTTGAAGTGGACACCCTATTCGATTACGATGTGATGCCCCAGAGGATACTCTCCCCATCGGGTTATTACACCGTTGAACAGTACATCTCCCCCGCGGGGTTGGCCGTAAATCTGGGGGCGCAGGACGACTACACCACGTTCTACCTAACGGTGAAGAGGGGAAGCAACACGGTTTACAACGGGTACACGGGTTTCGTGCTCTCCTCCGGAGACACGGCAGAGGTTTACTTCCCCTGGTTTTACGCGGACAGCGTGGGGGAGTACGATGTGTACTTTATCACGGATGCGGCGAACGATGAGTACAGGGCTAACGACACCCTTAGGGGGCGCTTCTACGTGAGACCCAGACCGAAGAAGAGCTTTGAAATACCCTTTGTGCCAACACCACCCGTGCTTGACGGTGTTATCTCACCTGGGGAGTACTCCTCGGCGTACGTCTTAGACGTTTCAAACTACCTCGGTAGATTCCCTCCGGCCACGGATACGGCCGAAGTTCTCGCGTACCTGCAACACGACGGCACCTATCTCTACGTCGCCCTCTCCCTTGCGGACATTCCCGATACACTTGACGAACTCCACGTCTTCCTGGACGACGACGGGGACAGACTGTGGGAAAGAGGAGAGGGCTTAAACCTGATCAACTCAAGGAGCTATGTGGGCTGGAAAACGGTTGACGTGGGTATGCGCCAGGTGTACCCGAGAAAGGACCTTCTTGTGAACGTGAGCAGGTCGTCCCAGGCGTACGAATTGAGGTTTAGGATCTCACCGGAACGTGATCCGGCCGTCCTGTCCTTGACGGTGGGAGAGGCCTTCGGAATGTACCTCGCCTACGTGGAAGGGTCTTCCGGTCGGGTTAAGGCCTGGTGGCCACAGGATATGGACACGTCCACCCTATCATCCCCCTCACCCGCGCCCACCTTCTTGACCCTTCAGAGGCCCAACGAGTGGAGGGACATGGGCCTGTGGGATCTCGTCCTGAGGGACGGTAGGGGATGCCTGTTGAACAGGCCCTGCACCTTGGGTGTATCCGTGTACGATAACAACTCCAACTCCACCTCCGCGAGGGATCTGAACCTTTGGGTTTACAAGGGGAGCGTGCCTGTGGCACGTTTCTCCAAAACCCTCAACATGACAACGGGTATGAGGGATACCATATGGTTTGTGTGGGTGCCTTCGGACACAGGCGTCTATACGGTTGAGACCCATCTATCCCCTCAGGACGACTCCCCTTTAAACGACACCCTTGGGAGTTGGGTTGCGGTGTACGATTTCGTGAGGCCACCCTACCGTCAGGACTTTGAGGGTGTGTGGCCCCCCATCGGATGGAAAGCAGAGGGTTTTGGGTGGAAACCGGGAAACTACATGGGAAACCACCTCATAGCACCGACGTTCGGCTCCTCTGGCTACGATTTCGCCGAGTTTTTGACCTTTGTGTTGGAGTCGGGAGATACCGCCTTCCTACACCTGCCTCCTGTGGTGCTTTCCGGAAGCGCCCATCTGAAGCTCTCCGTCTGGAACGGGAGGTCTTGGTCCGGCAGGGGTAATTACGATCGCGTGGACATCCTGTGGAAAACCCCCACAGGTCGGTGGGAACACCTCGGGAGCGTCTTCGGGGATATACCCCTATGGAGGGAGTTCCACTTCAACATACCCGTGACGGATGACACCGTTTTTATAAAGCTGGCGGGTGTGAGCGATTACGGGGACACGGACATATCCGTGGATGACGTGGAGATCCTTCCGGGACTCCACGTGGACGAGTGGGGCGGTGAATCCGAAAGGTGTGCCATAAGGGATGGGAAGGTCGTATTCGGCGGAAGGGTTGAGATATACGATGCCACGGGCAGAAAACTCTCCGTCCACACGGGTGGAGGTGTTGCTCCGCTGCCCGGCTCCAAAGGTGTTTATTTTCTGTTGTGCGATGGGATGGTAAAAAAGGTTATTACGGGTTTAAAATAAGCGGTTATGAGTCGCAGGTCCTTTTTGAAGGTTTCGCTGGCGTTGTTTGCGGGTCTTTTGCTGCCTCGGAGCTTAAAGGGCGGGACGGTTTACGTCCTGAACGAGACGGCGGAGAGGATCGTCTCCCTCAGGAGAAAGGGGTTGTCGGCTGAGAGGATCGCGGAGGAGCTTACCAAGGAGTACGATGTCGGATACGCTGAAGCCTATGCGGACGTTGTGCGGTTTCTGGAGGTTGCCAGAGGGTTGGGGATAGTCTAAAGTGGCCCTTTTGACGTTCAGAGGTGTTAAAAAGCGGTTCAAGAACAACGAGGTCCTTAAGGGGATAGACCTGGAGCTGGAGAAGGGAGAGATGTGTGTGGTATACGGTGAGGTGGGTGTCGGAAAAAGCACCCTGATCAACCTCGCCCACTTTCAGATCCTACCGGACGAGGGAGAGGTGGTGGTCTTGGATGTACCCCACAGGTTGGCGTTCAGGGATAAGGGTAAGATGCAGGAGGTAAGGCGTAGGATAGGTGTCATCAAGCAGATACCCATCCACCTGGAGGACATGACATGCTATGACAACGTGTATTACGTCTTGGAACACCTCGGATACAACAGGAAAATAGCAAGGGAAAGGACGGAGAGGGCTTTGGAGAGGGTCGGGCTTTGGGAGAAGAGAAACCACTATCCGTCAGAGCTCTCCGCGGGTCAGAGGCAGAAGCTGGCCATAGCCAGGGCCATATCAAAGGAGCCGGTCATGATCCTCGCGGACGACCCCACCTTGGGGCTTGACGACCGCTCCTCCTACGAGATTGAGCATCTCTTCCTTGACATAAACCTCTCGGGGACGACCGTGGTATGGACGTCCAACAGGATACCCTCCGTTATCAAGGATATAAGCGGTGTCAGGATATACAACCTCGTAGACGGCAGGCTGGTAAAGGCTCGCTGATCACCAGAGCTTGACGATTTCAACATCACCGTAGTAAAACCTCAGTATGTCCTCATACTTCCACCCCCTGAAGGCCCTTATCCC